>NZ_KB235903.1:2594838-2754513 GCF_000332155.1 Kamptonema formosum PCC 6407
GATGGAACAGGAAAGATAAAGATTCCTCTGTGTCCCTCTGCCCCTCTGCCCCTCTGCCCCTCTGCCCCTCTGCCCCTCTGCCCCTCTGCTCCCCTGCCCCTCTGCCCCCCTGCTCCCCTGCTCCCCATCTCCCCCTCTCCCTATCTTGGCCGGCCGAGAGTGGTGATGTAAAGGACGGCTTCATCAGCAGGAATGCCGAGAACTTCGTTAACGTGGTCGTCGAAAAAGCCACCGATACCGCTGACTCCTAAACGTAGGTGGATGGCTGCTAGATTCAATCTTTGCCCTAAATGGCCAGCGTCCAAATGCAGATAGCGGTACACGCGATCGCCATATTTTGCTACTGCTTTCTTCAAGTCGGCGGTATGAAACAGCACCACTCCTGCATCCCTCCCCAGTTCTTGCCCCAAACACAAAAAGTGTAACTCACGCCGAAAATTTTTAAACCGAATTTGTCGCAATTCTTGAGCTTTGGGAGCGTAATAGTAACAGCCATCTTCTAAACCTGTTACGCCAGAAACGGCGATAAATGTTTCAATTAAACTCAGGTCGAAATAATCGGGCGAACCGTCTAAACCTTGGTCGATATAGTGATGGGATTGATAAGTAAAATCTAGTAAAGCTAGAAGTTCGCCCAAATTCAATGTAGCACCTGTATAGGCACGGGTAGAACGCCGCTTAAAAATTGTACTTTCTAAGGATTCGAGGTTTGCACCCCAAGGTATGGATGGAGTGACGGCAGAAACTTTTGTGCAGAAAGGGAAGTTATATTTATCTTCTAGTTGCTCTTCACTTTCATCAGCTTTCCAACGATCGGTTCCCAAGGAATCGGAGTTAATCAGAGTAGCTTTGTGCAGCGATACCAGCAGTTGACCCTCTGGAATTTTCGGATAGTCTGTCTGGGTGGGCCCGGACAAGGCGGTTCGGAATCTAGGCAAGTTTTGTTCTATTTCTAGTAAATCAGCTAAGGCTGCGATCGCGATTGTTCCTTCTTGTTCCGAGTCAAGGTAAAGCAATTCATTCACCGCAGCATCGGCAAATCCGCCGATTAGGTGCGGCCGATAGTCATTCAGAGCACAGGCTAACTCGATATTGCCCAGTAGGTGGCCGCTATCCAAGTAAATTCGCCTGTAGGCCCGATCTTCGTAACGCCAAGCTGAACGGAAAAAAACTGCTGTAATTGCGATCGCGAGTTTTGTCTCCTCTAAAGCCGGATGCCAAAAACAAGCCCCTTGCAAAGCTGGCCAAACTTCGCTATTCCAAAAATGAACTAAAGAATGAGTCCTAACTTGATAGTTGTAAAGTCCCGCAGGTAACAATCCCGTACCGCGAGAAATTATATAAACCTCCGCAGGGTATAGCCCACCCGCAGAAGGGGCCGATCTCAAATAAAGCGGAGCTCCCCCCATTGTCGGTACTTTCGCCGTCAAACCGTAACTACAAAGCAGCAACCGAGACAATCGTTGCCACCATTTCACATCAGGATCGGTCGCTAACCCTTCCGATCGATCTCTGAGATATGGCTTTAAGTCAAAAGTTGCCCCAATTTTATATTCCTTAAAGGGAACTGGCTGTTGTTCCCAATCTAGTTGTTTATTTTTGGCCGCTATGGTTTGGGGGTCGTATTTCGTTCGCTCGTGGTAGTGTTGAGCAATAGACAAGGGAAGTTCTGGCATAGGTCAGTTGAGGAACAGTGTTAAATGAAAGTGTTATCGATCTTGGCATTGCCTGCTCGGAATATGTCGTGAAGTCAACTACAGGGAACGCGATTGGCAGTATATATAAGCCAACTAAATATCTTTCACTCTAGTCAATTATTACCTTAAAGTTAAGCCCCGCAGAGATGACAATCCTGCGGGGCTTTAGTGTTTAAATGGCTCGTGCCATTTTATCAATGGCAAATTTCCTTAACCAACTCCTTAAACAACATCCGCACAGCTTTAGCAACCAAACGCGATCGCACCAGTTTAATTGGTTGCTTCTGGGCCTTAGCCTCATCCATCATCTCCCCCAGCAGTTCCCCCACAAAGGACGGAACCCGGCTTTTCCGAACCTCAATCCGAGTAAACAGCCACTGCCAGAGAGCCTGGCGACACAAGCTCGAACCAGCCTTCTTAGACTTCTTCTTCTCATCACCCGACCACTCACGCACCGGTGCGGCCCCCAAAGCCTTCATAAACCGACGCTCGCTGAAGTAACGCTTCGTCGGCTTCTTACTATTCTTACCCTTGCGAATAATCACCTCCGGTCTGCCCTCAGCATTGAGGTAATTTTCCAAAGGGAAAATCTGACTGAGTAAAAGAAACTGCGTTCGCAACCCAAAACCAAAACTGGTAAACACCTTACGGTAAGGAAAAAACCGAGAATCGGACATCATCAACTTCGTTGCCTCCAATTCAATCAGCCGTTCCTGCAACTGCAAATCACACAGCATCTTCGCCGCAAACCTAGTTTCTTGAGTTATCCCAGTACCAACAGTTTGCAGATGGAGCTTATCATACTTAGCTGACTTCCTTTCACCAGCCATCCATCCCCACAACAGCGGCAAATTATCCCCGCTGCGTTTTGACTGCACGTTCATCACTTCCGGCATCTGCCACGCCAAATCTTGCCGCAGCCTGTTGATAATCGGTGATTGCACTCGGTTGTAATGCGCCAGTCTTAACGCCAGTTCTCGCAGCCGTGCTGTCTTCTGTTCTCGAATTTGAACGAACCGACGGGGAGAATCTTTGTAATCGAAATAGTAACAAGCCAGTGCCAAAGCATCAGCTTCATCATCCTTATCAGGCAAATCCAACTCCGACCGATAACTGGGAAGCTTGTTATTAGAAACTAGCCTTACTTCCACCCCGGCGCGGGCTAAGTGCGTCCCCCATAACCGAGCGTAATTTACCCCCGTCGGTTCCATGATTGCCACATCCGGCTTGAGTTCAAGCATCTGCTTAATCCCAGCCGCATCAGCCGATAGCGTCAAAAACTCAATGTCGTAATAAAGTTGTCGAGGTTCAGTCGGTTTCTCAGTTAATAAGCAAGCCACAACCGAGGACTTGCAAATATCAAGTCCCAAAACTCTGGGCATATTGATTGTCTCCAAACGAGGGTGTATAGCGCTGTTATCTCTGTAGCTAAAGCTTATGAATCACCCGAAGGCCGTAGCCTATTTCACTCTTAAAGCAGTGCATTTATAGCAACAGCCACAGAGGATTCCGCTCTGATTGCAGCAGTCGAGCCTATGAAAGATAAAAAGCCGAAGCTTGTTTCACTGTTAAGGCCCTAAACTGCTGCTAAATATGAGCGCTAGACCGAAGTCTAGGCGAAGGGTTTGCGCTACCCATCCGCGACCTTCCCTCAAGCACGAGAAAGTTTCGACTGTTACCTACACAGTCTCATCAGGCGGTTTTGGCTAATAATAAATCTTGCCAGGAAGCTGATTACTTGCTATCATAAAGTCAATATCTAACATTGCAGTTATCAAACAGCTTGGGGCAAAAGGAAAGCCGCTTTTGCCCCAATTTATTGCCTTAAAAGGCGTTTAAACTATCGGCGTTAGTCATAGTCGTCATCGGCAACGACTGATTTAACAAACTCTTCACCTTCAGGCGCAACGTTAAAGCTGCGGCATCCGGGTCTTCACCTTCATCTAAAAGAGCCGTCATTTCCAGGCGTTCGCTTTGATAATCGCCTAGAGTCTTAACCTTCTGAACTGTGATGGTTGTCACCTTCATCTTTTACCTCCTTTATTGTCGGGAAATTTTCAGTTAGAAAGCATTTCAACCGTTCCGGGTCAGAGTGCTTGAATAATTGAAAAGCACAAAGCAACATCGATTCTTGCAATTCTATTTGTGAGATTCCCTTCTCACGCGCAACCGTTTGTGCGAGGAGAACAAAAGCAATTGCCGCGATATTCCTTGTATCAAACTCATCGAATTTATCCAGAGAATCATAGCTTACTTGCATTTAGAGCCTCTATTGAAAGAAAGCGGTTACTTCCACAAGCAACCGCTCATGGTCATCATTTAGGTAATCATGAAAAAGACTAACCAGTTACATCGTTTGCATCACCTCCTTCAGGATGAATCCGGCATAAAGCCGGGTCTAGGGATGGGGATATAACTGGTGTGGTAACTCGTGCCATTACTGTCTGAAATTTCCCAGTTAATCTCAGCCTGTTCATGTTCCTTGACTAATGCTTCTGAGTCTGCTTTCCATGCTGCCTGTTTTTCAGGCGGTACAGGTGTGGGTTCAGCTTCGATTTCACCCAGTACATAGTCCGCCAATTCATCAATAACTTCTTGAACTGTGAGGTCTTTAGCCTCAGCTATTTTTTCAAGTTTGGCGTAAGTATCAGCTTTGACCTTGACTTGCTGAGGTTTAGTTTCAGGGGGAGTTTCGTCTAAAATTTCAGCAATGTGTTTGGCGGTGATTGGTTGGCCAGGTGGCGTGTTATCTAAAACGTCTTGCCACTTGTCATATAAGGGAGAATCCAACCCGAAAACGGGATTGAATTTTACTAGCGGTAATGCTTGAGCAACACAGTTGGGTAATTGTTCAAATCCAAGCGCTGCTAATCTCAGACAGACTTCAGCAGCCGAGATAATTTTGATGCAATAGTGAGCACTTTTTCTCAGAACTTTTAAGCAATATTCTTTGAAAGAGTTAAAGCCTTGCTTTTGATATAGCTTGTAGTATCGCATTTTATCTAAGAAGTATCCTACCTTGACATAGCTAAAAAATCCTACTTGAATTTCTCTATCTACATCTACATCTAGGTAATCTAGCTCAGACCAGTCCTCCTGTTCGGCTATTTGTAACTCATCTGCAATCATTTGCAGAGGGACAGATTTGTATCTGCCATTGTGCTTTAGGTAACTAAGATCCATAATTTATTCCTGTTTCTCTGGCTTCTTGTTAAGTAAAAGATATTCTTCGCTGTCATCTGTTAGCCAAAAAGTATTATCAGAAATGATTCTGTTTGCATCAAAACCCCAAGGTTCCTCAATTGTTTTACCTAATGGTCTGATGATTGGTTGTCCTTCATACTCGTAAATATCCGACAATTGGGATTTTTGAATGTCGGCACAGAAAGTATTCTTTTTACTTAATCGTAAAAATCCTACATTCATTCTGTCAGTCCAATCAACTACAAGCAAACGACCGATAAATCGCATGATTTTCTATTTCTCGTCAGCGATAATTTCAATTTGACAGAGGTTGAGGTCGCAGGTGTCTTTGAGATCATCAAGGATTTGATAAAGCTTTTGCAAGGCGTGAAAGTTGCCGGCACATTTAATAATCAAGTCGCTGGCGATTGATTCCAGGCTGTTGATTTCTTGGTTAACGGCTTCGGTAATTGGCGGGATCTGTCCGAGTTGGTAGGTGTAAATTTTCATGTTTTGTTCCTTTGGCTCCCAGTCCGAGCAGTAAAAATCAGATGAGGTTTCTCGGAAAAGGTCAACTTCTTCTCTGTATGAATACCGGGGGGTAATGTAAGCGTCAACGCCGCCGTAAGATTTGCAATATCCTTTATCCCAATCGCGGCAATTACTACAAGTTTTTTTCATGGTTGTTAGTTGCTAGTTGTTAACTGTTAACTGTTAACGGCTAATTGCTAATTGGAAGGAAGCGATCGCCCGTAGTATGACGATCGCACGTTAACTGATTGGGAGATAATTCATGTCTACCGGAAACGTGGCGGGTCACGCGCCACAGATAGAGGGATGTTCAAGCCGTCATTATTGATTTGCCAGCTTTCGCCGCAGCTTGGGCAGATCATCCAATCATCAAAGGTAATTCCTTCGGAAGTTACGAGGATTGCGTCGTTGCAGCCACATTGGGGGCAACAATCAACATCTTCATTCCCATCTTCATCTTGATCATCGTCGGAGGCTGGCGTAGGCGTGTTTATTGCATCCACAAACCAGTCTTCATTGCAGTCTTCGCATTCTATCCAATTGTGAAAAGTGTGGTTTCCAGTGGAAACGAATTTGATGTAATCGCTGCCACAGTGAGGGCAACATTTTTCTTCCAGTTCCTCAGTTTCCACAACTTCCAGCGGTGGAACTTCCATCACTTCGGAAGTGGCGATCGCTTCGGTCGGCTTCGCGATCGCATCCAGTTCCTCAGCTTCCAACTCTTCAACTTGCGCTGGGGGAAGTTTTTCGTGTCTCCATCCTTCGTGACCGCAGTCACGGCAATAGAAGTAATACTCGTTGGGGTCGTGGTAGTGGAAGCGTCGAAGGTCTGGGCTTCCACATTGAGAGCAATTTTCAGAATGTTCTGTCAGTTCTTCAGCTTGTGCCGGGGGAACTGGGGGAGTTGGAGGGGGAGTTGGGGGAGTCGGAGAGGGCTCATCTAAGTCATCGTCATCATCCAACATCTCTTGTGTGACGTGGGATGGCAGCTTCGTTAAGTTGAGTGCCGGGGAAAGTTCCGAAGTAATGGAACTGTCCTCACAGGCCAACAAAATCAGGTTTTTGGGTAAGAAACTGCGGGCGCGATCGCCACTAATTCCTACCCGCCCAGAGGGAAAAAACTTGGTGATGTGGCCGATCGCTTTCCCTGGATAGTGCTTGTGTGACCTCGGCAAGTCAATAAACTGCTTGTCTAACTGAATAACACACAACCACGCTGGAGCCAAAAGCTCTGGCGTTTTGTTCAACTAGGAGGAATTAATGACAACTAATGCAGGCACAGAAAAAGTGCGATCGCTACCCGTCCACTGGACTTGGCTCCAGTGTCCAGTGGACATCAAACCGATACTACAAAATGCAGCTTCATTGAGGGCGATCGCCACTTTCCCGCTGTCTCCTGGTGAAGCTGGTACGAAAGCCAAAACCCTTACCAATCAAAGGTTTTTGAAAATCGCCGCTTTGTAGTATCAGGTGATTCAAGCATCGAGGACAAATTATGGACAAAGGCATAGATAAGCAAGTACAGCTATTTTCCCAGGACTATGAAGATGGTGAAGAGATGGCGCAGCGCTACCTAAAAATCATCGACAGACCTGCCTACCTCACCCGCAAAGAATCATTCCACAAACGGGGTGGAACTCACAGCAAATCTAAAAAGACAGGCAGAAACGATGGGAGAACTCAAAGATTGGACGGGGGACGACATGACTCAATGGACTGAATACCGAGTGAACATGGCCGAAGAACTAGAGCAGCGCTGCATCGATCGCTGGGACGAGCTGTGGAAATTTAACGGCGGCCTCGAACCTAAATTCTGGTTTGGCGATCGCGTCAAGTTCCAAGAGCGATCTGTAGTGATTGTTGGTATGGAGTGGCTAGAGGACAAGTTTGCAGAAGAGGGAACGCTTGAGGATGGGTGGTGGTATCTCACTTTTGGCAAGAACGGAAGCTGGAGGATTCACGAAAGCAACTTACAAGTGATCGACACAGGAGAAGAACAATGCCAAGGTTTTTAGAAATTCGACTCATCGGATACCCCGACGACATAGAGGCATTCGTCAGGGCTCTCAGAGAGGCCAACATCCTCGGCTCAGACTCAGTTAACTATCCCACCAAAGACGGTGGCAAAGTCCGGCGTTACGTAGATGTCATCCTGCCCGGCACTAATTCATCCAGTGCGCGATCGCCCATCATGCAACTCACCGATGGCAAGTAAAACTGTACCCATTGGCCAACTCTCACTATTCGACACCTGTCAGTACGAGCGATCGCACTCGCACTACGACATTGAAGACGGGTACGAAGAGGATGACACTTGGCCGCCAAAACTTGTTAGCGAATCAACTTGGCCACCTGTTAGCGAATCAATTCCTCCACCAAACCCGATAGATGATTCGCTAACAAATGATTCGCTAACAACCCCTCAACCCTGTGGAGCCGTCAACAAGTACCACGCTGGCGGCAGTGCTCGCGGCGGTGGTGAGTATTGGCGGTTTTCTTACCGAGTCGGTAAACGAGTCAAGCACGTACACATACCCGGCGGGTGTGCCACGAGCACATTAGCATCGAACAGGGCGGATGAAGTGAGGGATGCGATCGCATCTGGAAGTTCCGCCGCACAAGTTTTAGAATTAATCCGTTCATGGACTAAAAAATGCCACTTTTCAACCTAAATCAAAACCAACAAGTCACCTTTCCTATCCCTATTTCCATCATTCTTGGCGGTACTGGTGCTAGCGATGCAGCCGGTGCTAGAGCGAATTTAGATCTAGAATATGCGGGGCGCATTGGAGCGCCTACAACTTATGGAAGTGTTTCTATTTTTGGATCAATTGGGGGCATTTCAGGAGTAAATTTTCCAGCCGCTCAAGGTAATCCTGTTTTCATGCAACACAACACATTCTTGATGAATGGAATGTGGAGCGCAACCATATCAAACCCTTCCGGGGGCTGGATGTGGAGCTACAGAGATGGTAAGTTTCAAGTAAATAGCCTCATTAGCGAGGCGGGGGAATATATTGCTTTGGATAAGAGCTTAGGCTCTCTTCCGGGTTATCCTGCCAATCGGTTTCCTGTTGTGAAATCGGACAATGCGAATCTCTACTTTTCGATAGGGGGAAACTATAGTTCCTACATTACGGCAGCAGGGACTTACGCTGCCATGAGCGATTTCAATAAAAAAGAAAATATTGAAGAAGTAGACTATCAAGATATTTTAGAAAAAGTAAAATACTTGCCAGTATGCAAATACAGCTTTAAGAATTCCGATTCTAGAATTAAGAGCATCGGCACTTTTGCCCAAGCTTTCTGGCTAGCATTTCAATTAGGTGGTGATTTGGCAATTTTGCAGGATGATTCACCCACTCAGCCTAATAAAATGCTTGCGCCTTCAGATATGGCGGGCGTGTGTTTAGCCGCAGTAAAAGGCTTACTAGAAAGAGTGGAGAAGCTAGAGGAAAAAACAGAAAGCCTTACAAATTAGCGATCGCACTCCGTCGCTGTTCCTCAGTCACATCAATATAGCGACTCAAAGAAGTCAAATCCTTGTGCCCCGTCAAACTCTGGATCACCTTAATATCCATCCCCGCCCGGTGCAGTTCAGTAATAAACCCGCGCCGGGGCGAGTACAAACTATAGCCCCCATGCTCTAACCCCGCCTTAACCAGAGCGCGGCGCAGCGACTTATCCAACGCCCTCACCGACAGCGGCTCCCCCTCATTGCAAAGACTCGCAAACAATACCCCCGACTTGGGCGGCCCATATCCCCGCAGTAACATCTCCAGTTCCCGGTGGCAGGGAACCTCTCGCGTCTGCCTGTCCTTCCTATTGCCCGAAGGAAAAATCAAAGTCTCTCGCGGTTGTCGCCGGTCGGGATTCAGATAAACGTGCTCGACAAGCATTTTGAGGATCGCCCCTGGACGCTCACCCGTGAACCAAGCCAAAGCCCAGAATAATTTATGAGCCTCATTGTGAAAATTGTCATAAATTACCTGAAAAGATTTTCGGTTCAGCGGCGTTGCCTGTCCACATCCTAAAAGCTTCATAGTTCCTGTTTTCTCCCACAGACGCGGCTAACGAGAACCGCCAATCTTTCTTCTTATAATAGCTCCCCTCAATCGCTTATTGGGCAATCATTACAGAAAACAAACAAGTTCCTCTTTTATCTAAAACAGGAACTTTCCCTGATAGTTAAAGCCCTTAGATAATATTAAATAAACTACCGCAGCGGGTCTATTTAATGACGGCTATTGTTGTCAACACTAACGGCACAATTAAAGGGGTTAATGCCTCCGGGGTAGCAACCCCAGGAGCGGCCACCTTGGGAGGGATGATTTATCAATTGGCAGCCTTGGCCATCATGGGCCAGAAAAATACAGCCATCAATCCCCAAGCACTTGACTATCTCTCTCTCACTGAGGACAGAGAAGCCACCATCTCAGGCGTGACCAACAACAATGGCGGCGTGGCCACCGTTGACTTTTCTCCCCCCTGTCAAACAGTGCCCTCCACATTTTCCCAAGCCACAACAATTGTTGTGCCTGATTACTTCACATCTCCCAGCATTGGCTACACGGCCGGGTCTGGTGGCAGTCCCACCTTTACCTCTGGGAATTGGGCAACAGACCTGTGTGATGCCATCCGTTTGATGAATTGGTTACAAATTCAAGCTGATAAAAACCCTTTAAATCTCACACTCGTAAGTAGCTGGCAGATTAGCAATGCTTCTGCCCTGGGAACCTTGCTCGACGCACAATTGCAAGCCAGCGTAGAAATTCCCTTGCAAGCTATTAACGACGGTCTGGGAGGGTGGCGTTACATCGGACTTTCGCCGCTGGGAGCACTGAGTTAATGGCAGACACAATGCTCAGGCCTGAAGCTACAAAGTCTTTTCAGTTGGAGCTGAATCAGGCAAATGGTTCCAGCATAGTTGAAATACTTAATTTCGCGACACTGAACGCGGCATTAACACCCCCCGCTGGTTATCTTGCCTCATCCTGCTCGGCCAACAGAATTATCACCCTACAAGCGCAATATATTCTCCCTTCAATTATTGGAATTGAACCCCCAAATATTTATGAAGAAGAGTCAGAAGCGGAGAAACAAGCGAAATTCAACGAGGCTCTTGCTAAGGCTCCCTCTAAAGGATTGGCTCTTTATGTAGACACTGGAAGCGGTTGGAAACAACGGAGCCAAATCCAGCTACAAAATCACGGAAAAACGAATATTGGTGCTTGGAGTTTCCGACCATTATTAAATCCCTTGCTTGATGATGGCACTGGCTTTTATGGGCCGGGGGATAAAATTGGGGCCTCAATAGTAAATGTGGGCAGCGGTACATTAGGGACTGCCGACAAAATCATTTTGATTGGTTCTACATTGACTATTCCCTCATTTGTTATTGATAATGGGGCGGTTCCATTCACAAATGCTGCTAACTTTGCCGCAACCGTTACTTCTTCTACTCCTGTTCAATGCCTACCTGCTCGTTCAACTCGGAAAGAACTCAGGTTAACTACGACTCAGGATGTATGGTTTCGATTCGGGTCTAGTAGTGCAGGGGTAGCCGCTAATACTTGCGCTAAGTTGGCCGCAGGGGGAGCGTTAACTTATGAAAATGGCCGACTTTCTTTTGAGGGTGAAAGAGGGGAATTGATTGCAAAATCCTATACTCAAGGATTTGCTTTATATGCCATTGCTGCAAGTGCCACTGCTGTAATTAGTGGTGAGGAATTTTGGTAATGGCCAGGATTCTTGACACCATTCTTAGTGTTGATAAAGGGCGAAAGCAATTTAAAAGCGCCACAGGTGGAATATCTAACGAAGGCGACGGAATTATAGGAATTTCTGTTAGTGTCCCAAAAGTTCCAGGAACATCAATCTATGGGGAAATTGATACCAAAGATATTAGCGCTAGCAGAGCTGGAATAAAAGGGGGAGAAGGCGGAGATGAATCAATCAGTATTGGTAGTGGGGGGTTGTCAATTGAAAGTTCTACAAGCTTAGGGATTGGTGGAAATACCAGCGTCAGTATTAATGTGGGTTCTGGTGGAGATGTTTCTGCTAGTGCGAATACCGGCATCTCAACACCATTCGGTGACTTTGATATTGATGTTGATGTGGTGAAAAATGGTTGCACAATCAGTGTCTCTCGCAACTTTTATAGTCCCATAAAATCTTTTACTTCCACTGAAACTTACACAGCTCCGGGGTGTAAGCCTAAACAGCCATCGCCATCGCCTACCGGCGGACAATCGCCAAATTTGCCGCCTATGGGTTGTCGGCAAGAATTAATTTACGCCTATCACCATATGACAGAGAGGACTTGGTATCCAGTCGATTCTCGATACCCTGGCTCACCTTCGATAATTTCAGAAGTAAGTATTGGCTTTTTTTCAGGGTTAGGTTTTGATGTATCCATTGCTATTAATGGGAATGGGACGGGCTACACCATTACATCGCAAGGAATTAATTATCCATTAAGCGTATATACAATGCGAACGGGATTCGGAGGTAATAGTTCTCAGCCTGTACCAGCGCCAGCTACCTATAAATGGAGTTCAACTCTTTTCGTACTTGTTGTAATCAACAATGGAGCGAATGGTTTTAGATCGGGATTTTCTATGTATGATGCTTTTGGGGAATATTGGAAAGACTTTAACCATCCTTATGCCACGCAAGTATTAGAAGGAAGGTACATTTGCAATACTGGTGTTCCCCTCCCATCACCTTCACCGACACCTAAACCTAATTGGAATTTACCACCTATGGCACAAGACAAATGTTGCAGAGAAACGGCTTCAATGCTAAGAAAAATCATGAAAGTCTTAGCAGTCGAAGACATCGAAAAAAATGGGATAAAAATCCCTAAAGAATTCCTGGCACCCGGAGGAACTGGACAACTAAAAGTTAGCAATTATGCAGAATTACAACTCAATCTATTTAGAACGGTTAACCGCTATGGAATTGATACTCCCATCAGAGTCAAAATCAAAGATGTTAACAAAGCCAAAAAAGGCGACCAAAGCGTTGATGTTCAATTTAATTCTCCGGCCGCCGCCATTCAAGCCTTGGTGGAATTGGCAATTGAAAATAAGGGGGATGCAGCTACTCGCCTACAGATTCAAGTTCGCCTAATCTATGCTGTCACCCGCACATTAAAGATGGTGGCAGGGATTGGCGAAACTGTCCGAGAAATCATCAAAATGTTAGGCAGTCCGTTCAAGTGGACAACCACTAGGTTGCCCTTAGAATTTGATTTGTCCGCAGGGTTAACTAATCAATCTAAATCAGGTGAAGGCTTTGGGGATAAGAAAAAGCAGCCACCTAAAAATGAATCAGAGGATGGGTTAGCCCCCGGTTTGGAGGTAAATGACGAGGATACAACGGAGTCATTATTACCTGCAATTTTGACTCCTTCTGATTATCCTTTACCCGTACCTCGGTTTGTGGAAACAGAGGATGATTTGCAGGATTTGTTGGTGAAAGCAATCTTATTGCTAGGGAGTAAAAAATAATGGTTTTGGAAATTGCAGCAGGAACTTACGCGACGGCTTTTGTTCGCGGGGAAGCTAATTTGAAATGGCTGGGTGAAATCTCCTCTCAAGCTGTCAATTGGATGAAGAATGCAGGGAAGGATATTTTAGCCCATCTCGAAAAAGTAAAGGGAGGGGCTATTGAGGTTTGGAATGCTATTTCTTCGGGCAATTGGGACTTATTTAAAAGTTGGTGGAATGGGGCCTCTACGGTGGAGAAAGGGGCGGGGGTGTTGCTGGCGGGTACTATTATTTACGTTGGTGGTTCGGCCATTGGAGGGATTGCGCGCGGGATTGGTGCTGTGCTGACCAGAATTGTGTCGGCTGCGACGGGTGCGGCTGCTAGGGTTGGGCCGGGGGGTAGAGCATTTCTCGGTGGAACTCTGGCGATGACGGCCCCTCAATTGATGTCAACTGTAGTACAAACTTCGGAAAAACTTTGGCACTTTGATTGGGCTCAAAGTGATAAATCTTTAATGAATGGAATCAAGAATGCAATTGAGGGTTTATATACTCCATTGGGGCAAGCGTTGGGGCGCTCTGTTGCTTCCGTTATCGTCGGCGCAAGCGTGAAAAATGTACCAAAAGTACGTATCAATATCCGTCAATTAGCTAACTTAATTGAGATACACGATGGCAATGAAAGCGTTAGAAATAGTCTTTTAGAAGCGGTGGCGAATATCTGGCAAGCGGTGAAATCCGCAGGGAAAAAGATACTTTTTAACATGACTTACATGAATGTTAGAAAGTTTGTAGCTAAGGGATTAGGGAAGGAAAACGATCCAGGTTGGGGGAAAGAGTCTCCTAATTTCACCTTTGCCTATAACGAAAAATGGGAAGAAACGGTAAAAACTGTCTTCCCTAATGAAAAGCTGGCAGAAGTGGTGATTGAAAGTTTTGAGGAATTTTTCGATACTATCGGAGAATTACTTACCGAAGAAGATGTCATTGCGGAGTTCATTTAATTATGGCAAAGAAACCATCGCTACAGAAGAAGGAAAGGCGGCCCAAGACCCCTGCTGAGGAGAAGCAGAACTTTAAAAAGGAGCTGGAAGATAGGATAAATAGTTACCAGGAAGTTGTAGAAACAGACGGCTTTCTGCAACGGCGAAATATCCGCACGGCGATGGGGGTTGGCAATTTGAAACAATGGGCGAACGAGTTTGAGTGGGGTTATGGTGGGACGGCCACAGAGCATCCTAAAAAGCCTGTCAATCCTCAATTGCCTTATGAGGAACTTCAAGAGGAAAGGCCAGTAATTAAGAAGGTGAATAAGGAGCAACCTCGCAAACTTAAACCAGTCGGCAAACGAGAGGAGAAAGGTAAAAAATGACACTTGAACCATTCCGGTTAGCCACTTACCGCAAGATGGCTGAGGAGGAAGCTAGTACGGTTGTTAATCAACAAAAACCAACCGATGAGCCGTTGCAGCGGCAACCTCTGTTTGATGTCTACGAGTTATTACTCAATCAATCCAATAAAGATGAGCGATTATTTCTTAGCGGCTCGGAGCCGTTCATCCCATTACAGGCATCTTTACTAAAGGCAACTGAATTAATAATTGATTGGCGGGTGAATTGGTCGGAGGGGAATTTTAAGAAGTGGGCTAAGGCTTTTGAAGATGGATTTGCGGAGTTTGTTACTGGTGTAAATCCAGAGCTAAAGAAGCTTTGGACTAAGCAACCTTGGCCGGGGATTGAGAAGGCAAATCGCCCTAAGATTGTTGAGATTAAGGTGCATGGCAATCGGAAAGTGCGGCCCGATTTTAAGGTGGTTCAATTCTTTGAAAATCGCCAGAATTTACAGGAGTGGAGGATTTTTAGCGGATCTTATTCTCAGATAGCTGGTCAGATTATCCACTGGTGGAATCAGAAGGCTGGCGAGGGTGTTAGTGGCGGGAAAAGCGATGTTATCAAGCGTTCTGGGCATCCAGAAGTTACGTTGTATTTCAGGCAAGAAAGCAATTTTGAGAAAGGCTTTCAACCAGTTAAAGGAGAAATCAGCTTTGATTTAATGGATCTAACAGATAATCCATTGATGACAGGCAAGGGGAAGTTTAAGTTAATAACAGAGAAAGATATTAACAATTTAGGTAAGAAAATAACCAGTATTTTTAGAACAAAACCACCTTATACCTGGTCAAAAGGCAAAAAGCAAATTGCTTATCACGATTGGGGCCGGGGGTACAATTTCCTCATCTATTGTTCCAGCCATGAGGAAGGGGAACGGCTAGCGAGTGCCGTCCTGGACATCCAGGGGCACAAGCTGGATGAAGCTTTCCTGAAGCAGGGGGCCGCCAAGAACCCAGGGGCGGCTTATCCAGCCCCCAAAGAGATAACGGTGTTGGGCCAAAAGCGCCGTACTCCCAGACTGAGGCCCAGCGCGGACGTGGTTTATCAGTACGCCAAGATTTACCTGCCTACCATCAAAGAGTCGAAAGTCATCGCCTAGCCTTGGCTATTTACTTTTAATTGTTCTAACCCTATAGGGTTCGATTTTCCGATTAAGCCTGAAACCTATAGCCATCAAGGGGTGTGGCGGCTAAGCTGAAAAGACACGCGATCGCAGGATTTTGACAATATGGGTAGATACAGCGATATTAATCGGGCTGAAGAGTTGCTAAAGGCTAAAGAGAAGCTTGACCTTTGGTTAAAAAAGGATCGGGCGGAGAAACAGGCAGCCTTTGCTGCAACGCAAACCGCAACGGGGAACAAGCGGAGTAATGTCGGACGAACTACCGCATGGATTCAACCGTTCGGCGCACCAGATAAGTTCTTTTATGAAACGTGGATTCCTGGCCCAGGCAGTGACCCAACACCAAAGCAAGAAAACGCAAATACTATCATCGCAAAGGTTGCTACTGCTGCCAGAGAACAAGGCAAAGCATTAATCGATGAACCAACTGGCGCAAACATTATTATCCAAAAAGCGAGAAAGATTCAATTTGCCAAAGTGAATTACTCGGAAGTAGGGGCGGCTGTTGCTGGCATTGTCTCTCGCATCACCGGGATTCCGTACAGTTACAACAAAACGGACAGCGTTAGCTCAAATTTTGGGCAAGCGGCGACTGGTGCAATTTCAGAGCAGGCGACGCAAGCTCTTTTAAGAACGGCGTTGCTTGGGGCCACTCCTACTGGAACTCAGCGGGTTTCATTCAAGCCGCAAGGTGATGTTTCAATCAGAGCCGCCGCGTCAGCATAACCTATCGCCATGACAAACTTTTTGCAATCTCCCAGTTCTGGGCTCTGGCTTCCCGGCTACGAGCAAACCCTCGACCAAAACATCAATCTTGTTGATGATGTTGTTGATTTGCTCATGGTTGATGTTGGCGGCGATTGTACTGATTCAGAGTTTGAGGGCATGATTCAGCTCAATCAAGCTGCCAGCGATTTTATTGACCAGAAAATCGACACGGGAACTTATGAAGACATCCTAGAGCATCATGGCATTGACCCTGAGTGGTGGATTGGTCGTGCTGAATGGCTTTTAAGTTATGAACTTGAGAGGGTTTAAATGGGGCTAATTTTAGACCTGCAAAATCCTAATAATTGGGAGTCGCGTTGGGATTTTAATATTCAGGCTTCTGGCCAGGTGTTTCGGTCCAATGGTGAGGCTCTGTCTTGGGACCCAATCCCCGAACAAACTTGTCCTTTGTTGCTACACAATCCATTTGTTGCTGTGTATTGTGAGTCAGCGACGAAGCGTAATAGTTGGCAATTTGGAGGCTATCTCGTTCAGAAGTTCCCGACAGGGTTAACTGTTGGTGGAAGTCCAAATGCTGTGACGAGTAATGGTAGGAAGGTATTTTTTAATCGCCTGCAATTACTGAGATTAAATGACTATACTGCTGATTACTCGTTAAGCTTTAAGCCTCCTTTTTGGCATCGGGATATTAAGCTGACGGTGTGGGAATATACGGCTGAAATTATCACAACGGTGGAAGCTGCGATTGAAGATATCAATGATGTTCAGATAGTCCAGAGCAGCAGGCTCCAAAGCATCGAAAGTAAGATTGATTTGCTGCTTTAGGCAGAAGGATTGTTGATGAAGCAAATTAAGGTGGTTTCGTGGTGTCAGAATCGGACGCTGCACTGGATTCTTTCGTCTTGGTTGACTTCTTTGCTGTATACGATTATTCAGCATTATGAGGCTGGTCGGCTAGATTACGGGACAATTCTTTATTGCCTGATTCAGACTACTATTTTGTATCAAACTGTGGTGGAGCGGTTGTTTGACACGGATGTGCTTTATTCTCCTAAAGGTGTGGCTGGATACAATAAAAGTCAGGCTGAGTCTCTGTTGAGGGCTAGTTTGCCGCCATTGGAGGATGATGAACCAACCAATAACTATGGATGATAAACCGATCTGTCGGCTGATTCAATGGGAGATAAAAGCGGCATCGTTGGCGCGATCGCACAGGGAGCCACCACCCGATCGGTTTGATGATGATGTTGCGCCCCCAGGTCTTCGCTATCCCTGATGCGATCGCCTGACTAAACTTCATGCAACCTCTGGGAGTTGAACCCAGCTCAGACGAATTATGAGTTCGTTGCCTTTCCGATCGGCCAAAGTTGCGATCGCCTGACTAAATTTTACTGGGGATTCACTGTACACTTTCTTTCATAAAATTAATACGGCTGAAACGATTGCTGAAGATTGCATTTTCCTTCTGCCCTTGTAGATAGATCGGAAAATTTTTCAGGATAATTGCTTTTTGCCCTTCTAAATAAGAAATTTTTTCAGTATAGCTGCCTTCTGCCTTCTACCTTCTACCTTACCGTCTCAAAAAAGAGGTGCGATCGGCAGTATATATAATAAGACTTACGCAGGGAGTCCCAGAAACCGGGTTTTTGAGATCGTATGTGGATCGTAACGAAGTATTTTGGTCAAAAAACTGCTGGTTGAGCGAAAGTCGAAACCCGGTTTTTTTGGTTGGGTGCGTAAGTTCTGTATAAGCTACGTAAATATCTCTCATTTTACAAATAAATCGGTTTTCGGACAAAATTACTGATTTTGTCCCGGTGGCTGAGCGTAACAGGAATTTACAAATCTAAAAAAAATATTAGAAAAAATGTGTTCTTTATTACACAAGCTTAACATAAAAATAAATGCGTAAGTATAAATACGCATAATATCAGTCATTAATTATTCTGATGGATTGGCAGCGATCGCTGTCGCCGGAAAAGAGGTACAAATGCAAAAGCTAAGCGCTGAGGAATTGCTGGCTCAGTATTCTGCGGGTAAGCGAGACTTTAACGCCGTTAATTTGAGTGAAGCTTACCTATTTGAAGCCAATTTACAAGAAATTAACTTTGAAGGTAGCGATTTGAGTCGTGCTTATTTACCTTATGCAAACTTGAGTCAAGCCAACTTGTATAAAACTCAGTTAACCGCAGCCCAATTGGGAGACGTTCAACTTTATCAAGCCAATTTATCGGGAGCAGATCTAGAAGGGAGCAATTTGTCAAGAGCTAATTTACGTCGTGCTAATTTGCAGGGTGCAAATCTCTCTCGTGCAAGTTTACAAGGCGCAGATTTGTACAATGCAGATCTCAGCGGTGCAGATTTAACCTATGCTGATTTGAGCAGAGTTAATTTAGAAAATGCCAAATTAACGGGAACTCAGTTAAAAGGATGTAATTTGTTTAAAGCGCGAAAGGTAGATCTTTCTAATGCGGAGTGCGATCGCACTACGATTATGCCCGATGGCTATTTAAACGATCGGTAGTTATTGATTGCTAAATCTGTAATTAAAGGTAGGTGATCGGAACCAATTTTGCGACCAGTCCTAATATTCAAAACTTGAATATCTTTGGTGATTAAACAGTGATCTATGGGAATGTATAACAGCGGTTTATTAGTTGGCCAGGTTGGTAAAATACCAAAACCAGATCGTGCATTTCGCAATCCCCCTGTCTTTACCATACTTTTGTAAAATGGCGACCACATCGTGACATTAAAATCTCCCACAACTACTACAGGATTTTTGATTTGTGCGGCATATTCACCAATAGCTGCTAACTGCTTATTTCTATCAATAAAACTCTTTTGTCTAGTGGGAACAGATGGATGAACAGCGAGAATAGAAATAATTTTACCTTGAACTCTTACATCTGTAGATACTACTTTTCTTCCCAATGAAAAAATTTTAAGTTCTCTATTTTCCAGCGGAAACTTACTGTATATTACCATGCCAAATTTCTCGGACTCTTGATTTCCGAAAGAATAAGGAAGTAAATCCTTTAAAACTGCTAACTCTTTTGCCCAAGTAGACCTGGTAACTTCTACAAAAACTGCAAGATCGGGGTTTTTCTTCCCTAACTAAAGATATAACATCTGCATAATGGCGATTTCCTGTCAAAACATTGCTTTGGAAAATCCGTAACTTTTGTCCTGAAATTTCTGCTGCAATTGCTGGTTGAGGAAAATACCAAGGCACGATTTCAGCCAGATTAACGAGTATACAGAAAATGCTAACAACTAACCATAACTTTTTTGTGCGCGTAAGTCCAAAAAAAATGCAGCAACTGAAACCCACAATTAGATATTGTACTCTCAAATGAGAGGTCAATTCAAAAAATCTATTGTTTTCTCCTAAGTAGCTAGAGACAGAAAATAGTGCCGAGAGAATTGCGGCAATAATGAAACTACTTGAAATTATGTGCTTGAACTGGGGTTGAGAGTAGATGCGATCGTGAGTAACAGTCCATTTTAGTTTAATTTTGAGGTCATCGGATAGTGGCAATTTCTCGATTTCTATTAGCAATTTTTCTAGTGGTTCCGACTGCTGCCGCTTTTGGTAAAATCTAATTAGCAAGCCATCTACAAGATAGCGGCTAAAATAACTAGCAGCTAACCCGAAAATAACCAATATACCTAAACCCATCAGCAAACCAAAAGGACTGCCGAGCTTTTGTAAAGAGTTCGCGATCGCAGCCTCACCTGTTTTACCCGTAGTCCTTGCTACTGTGAAGAGAAGCCAAGCAGGTAAGCCGATAGTAATTAATTTTCTAATTAGCTCATCCATTAATTTTATATTGCCATCTATATTGCTTGAAATTGCTGCATTAACCAAGCGCCGACTTGAGTTTGGTCTGCCTCGCGGCTGCGGTGCAAAGCTGCTTCTAATAAACTAATTGCTAATCCCGGAAAAACTAGAGATTCACTGATGCGACGACTCCCGCCATCCCCGACTGCAAACGCTCTCACTAATGCTCCTTGTACATCCACGACCCAATATTCTCTAACTGGTACTTCTTCATAAAGCAGGCGTTTATTACCTAAATCGTCAGATAGCGTACTGTCAGAAACTTCTATAGCTAAATCCGGCGGTGGATATTGATTTAAGTCTACAATTTTAGTGCCTCTGGGAATAGATTGAGCGCGCTCGCCAATATAATAAGCGATATCTGGCTGACACTCCCACAACCTTGCTTTGCGAAAGCTGCAACCAATCATCCCATTGACAGGAATGCGATTAAAAATGCAGTACAAGTTGACAGCAAAGTAAATAATCCCGTTGTCGCAAGAATGATCGTATCCAGTTCCCATAGCTTCAATCAGCATTTTGCTATTATAATAATAACCCTTAGCGCGTTCAAAAGCTGGATTATCAGCAGCCTCGATAAATTCATCCCAAGTTGCTGCCACCCAAGTATCTGTAGATAATTTTGTTTGTGTGTTTTTCATAGTTGACAATATTAAACAAATTTTTGAGGATCGTAAGCGAGCATTTGTCCAGAGTTAAGCCGGTGTAGATAGTCCTTCAGATCGGCAGCTACTTCATTGGATAGGAGATAACAAGCTATCAGGTTAGGGACTGCCATACTTAGCACCATCATATCAGCAAATTCAACGACAGCTCCCACACTGACAATAGCACTCAAAAATGTAAAGAAAACGTAGATACTGCGATAGATAATCAGAGTTGGTCTGCCAAAGATATAAATCCAGGCTTGTTGGCCGTAGTAACTCCAAGAAATTACAGTTGAAATCGCGAAAAGTATCACACAAATAGTTAAGAGTGTCGGGAACCAATCAGCAATGGTTCTGAAGGCTTCGGCAGTGATGGCAATACCTGATGTACCTTCTGGCACTGTAGCATAAACACCTGTAGAGACAATGGTAATTGCTGTCAGGTTGCAAACAACTATGGTGTCAATGAAAGGTTCAAGTAAACTAACAATTCCTTCCCGTAAGGGTTCATTGGTTTTAGCTGGTGCATGAGCGATCGCAGCGGTTCCTAGTCCAGCCTCATTAGAAAAGCAACTTCGCCGAATACCGATGACTATTGAACCGAAGATGCCACCGGTGACTGCCTGCAGGTCAAAAGCTGAACCGATGATTGTGGCGATCGCACCCGGAATCAGGCTGAAGTTATTAATCAGAATTGTCACGCAAGCAATGGTATAAATAATTGCCATAGCTGGAGTGAGTTTGTCTGTAATGGTGGCAATCCTAGTAATGCCACCAATGAGTACAAAGCCGATGACAGTGGCAAAGATAATGCCAAATAACCAGTTAGGAAACTCTGGTATAATGTGTGCAACAGCGGCATAGGTTTGATTTGATTGGAAGAGAGTAGTTGAAAAGCTCGCAGGAATTAGTAAGATGGCAAAGGTATAAGACAAAATTTGTCCTAGTGAAGCCATTCCTCTGTCAGCAAAACCTTTTTTGATATAGTACATCGGCCCGCCTTCAACTGTTCCATCGGCTTCTATGACGCGATATTTATTTGCTAGTCCGCATTCTACAAATTTGGAAGTCATGCCGAGAAATCCTGCTAATGTCATCCAGAAGGATGCACCAGGGCCGCCAAGTTGAATTGCGATCGCTACTCCTGCAATATTTCCTAATCCTACTGTTCCCGATATAGCAGTTGCTAGGGCCTGAAAGTGAGATACTTCACCTTCCTCGTTAGGATCGTCGTATTTACCTATTACTACGTCAATTGCGTGTTTAAATAGTCGAATATTGGGGAAACCCAGGCGGATCGTAAAAAACGTGGCTGCACAAATCAGCCACAAGATAATCAGAGGAAAACCATTTTCGCCCCCAATTTTAAAAAAGATAACGAGAGATAATTGATGGACGAGCTGATTGAATACACTATCGACGATCTCAAGGATGGCACTCAATGATTGTGCATATTCAGTGAATATTTTTGTGGATAAGGACATTGGTAATAAGGAAGAAGGAAGAAGGAAGAAGGAAGAAGGAAAAAGAAAGAAGGGAGAAGATTATTGGGGTTGAGTTAATGTCAAAACCTTAGTCTGTCAGGGGTTAAAACCCCTGCCTCAAAGTTTAAGTCCTCTAAAGAGGATTAATGAGTTTTTCAGTCCACTAAATGAGGACTTTGGCTATAAGAGGGGGGTTTTAACTCCCGCATCTCTAGAACATCCCTAGAACTAGGTTATAACAAAAAATTTTCAGAAATTTAATTTTCTGTAACTTTAGATACAAATAACTAAATTTCAGAAATTTGATTGTTTGTAACTTTAGATACAAACAACCTTTAAGCAGACCTGTAGTTTACATTGTATGCAGTATACACCCACCGCAAATCCAGGAGGAGCGATCGCGCCATTGACATGAAAATCAAAGTCATAAATCCCAATACGACGGCTAGCATGACCCGAAAAATCGGGATTGCAGCTCAAGCAGCAGCCAACTCCAGCACAGAAATTATTGCTTGCAATCCTGTCATGGGGCCTGCTTCCATCGAGGGGCATTATGATGAAGCCCTCAGCGCGATAGGGATTTTAGATGAAATCCGTAAAGGAGAAGCAGAGGGTATTGATGGTTATGCGATCGCTTGCTTTGGCGATCCAGGTTTGTTAGCGGCTCGCGAATTGGCACGAGGCCCCGTTTTAGGCATAGCAGAAGCGGCGATGCACGCTGCTAGTTTCATTGCCACAGGATTTTCAATTGTGACAACTTTGAACCGCACGCGGATCATTGCCAAACAATTAGTAGAAAACTACGGCATGACTCGCTTTTGCCAAGGAATTCGCGGTACTGAATTATCAGTCCTTGAACTAGAAAAATCAGGCTCTCAAGCTCAAAAAATAATTACAGAAGAGTGTCGAAAAGCTCTCATTGAAGATAGTTCTGGGGCAATTATTTTGGGATGTGCTGGTATGACTGATTTAGTTCGCCAAATTAGTCAAGACATCGATGCACCTGTTATCGATGGTGTCAGTGCTGCGGTTAAGTTTGTAGAAGTCCTGATTAGTTTAGGTTTGGGTACGAGTAAAGTAGGTGATTTAGCCTATCCGCTCGCCAAATCTTATACAGGAATGCTCTCGAATTTTGCTCCCAAATCTTAGAAAAACGATGAATGTTTAAAATTTACAAAGAAAGTGGCTATTGGTATCTTTGATAACTTTTTTCTAGTAATTCATCGCCTAGTGTTATGCAGCATATAAGTTATTTCTTCCACCATTGTCAACAATCTGTAGGGGTCGGTTTACCAATAGGTTTAATTAAAGTACAGACAGGTTAAATAAACCCGCTCCCACCTGATGAGAATGGTGCCAGACATCAAATACAACCTACTTTTTGACGGAGAGGGTGTCATGAATATCGGAACCGAACAAGCCAGAAAAAGCGAAATTAGCAATGGGAATAGCGCGATCGCGCAAGAATTAGCCTCCAGCGCTCAGGGAGTAAGCTTGCGATCGCTCAGAAAAGAATACGGCTCATTTGTCGCGATCGAGAACCTCAATTTAGAGATTCCCGCAGGTTACTACTGCTGTCTATTAGGCCCTAGCGGTTGCGGCAAAACCACCACCCTGCGGATGATAGCTGGACACGAAGATACTACCAGTGGCGAAGTATTAATAGGCGATCGGCGCGTCAACCACCTGCCACCCGCCAAACGCGATACTGCCATGATGTTCCAAAATTACGCCCTCTTTCCCCACAAAACCGTCTGGGAAAACGTAGAATTCGGCTTAAAAATGCGGAATGTACCGCAACCAGAAAGGCGCGATCGCGTCGGAGAAATGCTCGAATTAATCGGATTAAGCCATCTTGGAGAACGCAAACCAGCTCAATTAAGCGGCGGACAACAACAGCGAGTCGCACTAGCCAGAGCATTAGCAACCCGTCCCAAAGTTCTCCTCCTCGATGAACCTTTAAGCGCCTTAGATGAAACCCTCCGCCTGCGAATGCGAAGCGAACTACGCCGGATTCAAAAACAGTTTGGCATGACATTTATCCAAGTAACGCACGGCGTTGATGAAGCATTTTCCCTCTCCGATGAAATCGTAGTAATGAATCAAGGTCACATCGAACAGGTAGCCAGTCCTGCGGATATGTTCCGCACTCCTGCTTCCCAATTCGTTGCCAAATTTATGGGCGATAATAACCTATTTACAGGTAAAGTATTGCACTGCGTTCCAGAAAGTAATGGCAAAGAATTGGTGGAACTCAATATCGAAGGATTGGGTTCTATATTTTGCATAGGTCAGGGAGTACCACCATTAGGAAGTCAAGCCGCTTGTTCAGTACGAGCCGACTTGCTAAAATTAGAACCATTTTCATCAACACCTCCTCCCCAACCTTCTCCCTACGCTAATCACATTGATGCTCGGATTACTGCCGTTGAACTCACAGGTTATGTAACGCGCGTTTCCTTAATGACAGAAAAAACAGGTCAAGAAATCCTGTACAAAATTGCCACCGATGAATGGGCGAATAATTCCTTACAAGAAGGGCAAATGATTACTCTGCGATGGTCAGCAGAAGATTGCGTTTTTCTGCCTCATTAAGTTATCTTTCCAGCCAAATCTCAAACCTAAAATAGAACAATGGCTAGACTTTCGCGACGGAAATTTATTCAAGTCGGTCTGGCAGCAGGAACATTTCTGAGCACAACAAATTGCGGTGCGAATAAAGTCTCTGAAACTGCCAACCTTTCAACTACTCCCAATAGAGGGCCGACACTGCTCACCAATAAATTTAAAGATGTTACTCTGCGATTTATTGGCACTGGAGCCGCGCAAATTAATGACATCAAAGAGCAAGCCGAAAAAGACTTAGGTTTTAAAATTCAACTCCGCGCCCTCAGTACCGAAGAAACAGTACAAATCGCCATCACTCAGCCCAAACAATATGATATGTTTGACGGCGAATACTTCGGTTTACCATTAGTATTTCCTTCGGGAAGCTTGCAGCCAATTGATGTTAAGCGAGTCAAGGAATTTAACAAACTCGTTCCTATCTTTACCACAGGAGAATTGTACCCAGGCGCTCCTGTTAATAGCTCCCAAGGTAGCGCACCCCGGAAAGTAATGTTTGTCAAAGGGCAAAATTCAACAGAATTTGCTGAGGGGCCAACTGATTGGGCAACATTAATTCCTTTTCAATACAATGCCGATACTTTGGGCTACCGCCCCGATTTAATTGGTGGCAAAATTGAATCCTGGGCAGATTTATTCAACACCAAATATAAAGGTAAAACCGCACTGCTAGATATCCCTTCTATTGGGATTATGGATGCAGCGATGGCCGTTGAAGCAATGGGATTAATGACCTTTGGCGACAAAGGAAATATGACGCGGGAAGAACTCGATAAAGTGACGCAAATCTTGATCGAGCAAAAGAAAGAAAGACAATTTCGAGCCTTCTGGAAAAGCTTTGATGAATCTGTCAATTTGATGTCGGCTGGAGAAGTTGTTCTGCAATCAATGTGGTCGCCTGCGGTGACAGCCGTAAAAGCCAGAGGAGTTCCCTGCGTTTATGGCCCTTTAAAGGAAGGATATCGCGGCTGGGGAGGCGGAATTGGGCTCTCTAAAAATCTTTCAGGACTGGAATTAGATGCTGCTTATGCTTACCTCGATTGGATGTTAGAAGGTTGGCTAGGTGCTTTTCTGGGAAGACAGGGTTATTACAGTGCAATTCCCGAAAATGCCAAGAAATACATGAAGCCGGAAGAGTGGGATTTTTGGTATGAAGGAAAGCCTGCTGCTACTGATATTATTGACCCCTTTGGCAAAAAGATTGAGTCTCAAGGAGCCGTGCGAGATGGAGGTTCTTTCAAAGAAAGAATGGGCAATGTTGTGTGCTGGAATTCTGTAATGAAGGAACAGATATATCTCCTACAAAAGTGGATTGAATTTGTAGTTGCTTAAAGTTTTAGTATGAGACCCAGAAACCGGGTTTCTTCCTAAATTTCTCAGCACCAAACCCAAAAATCTCTAGAAACCCGGTTTCTTTCAATGAGCGAAATATTTACTGTATTTTGTTACTCTTGCGGATTGAATCATGACAATCACCCAACCATTAACCACCTCTACCAATTCTGCTAAAACCAAGGTAACTGACTGGAAAAAGTTCAAGCCTTATTTTCTAGTTGCTCCTCAAACTTTAGTCTTTCTGTTGTTTTTAGTGTTGCCAATTATTGCCATTTTTATCGTCAGTTTTTGGACGTTTAATGGCTATACAATGGTTCCCACTTTTACTTTGAACAACTATCTGACAATTTTTACCTCGAAGGTATTTCTATCAACTTATGTCAATACCATCAAATTTGCAGCTATTGTCTGGTTGCTAACTCTGGCGATTGCATATCCAGTTGCCTACTTTCTTGCTTTTCATATCAAAAGCTTGAAATGGCAAACAATTTTGTTCCTAGTTTGTACAGTTCCTTTTCTGACATCTAACATTATTCGGATGATTTCTTGGATTCCTTTTTTGGGAAGAGAAGGCATCTTGAATGGGTTACTAATGGGTCTGCATTTAACGGATCAACCCCTAGAAATGTTTTTGTTTTCCGACTTTGCCGTACTCCTAGCAATGGTGCATCTTTATACCCTCTATATGGTAGCTCCAACTTTTAATAGCATGATGCGAATTGACCGTTCTTTAATTGCGGCCGCAGAAGATGCAGGAGCCTCAGCTTGGCAAATTCAGAAGGAAATTATC
Source organism: Kamptonema formosum PCC 6407 (assembly GCF_000332155.1). GTDB lineage: Bacteria > Cyanobacteriota > Cyanobacteriia > Cyanobacteriales > Microcoleaceae > Kamptonema > Kamptonema formosum. The sequence continues at coordinate 2,621,711 of NZ_KB235903.1, forward strand.
TTTCCTTTATCATCGCCGGGAATTGCCATTGGTTCAATTTTTGTCGTCACATTAGTTATGGGAGAATTTGCAACTGTCAGGCTAATGAGTGGCGGACAAACTTCTTCTGTTGGATATTTGATTAAAACCCTCATTGGTAGTTTGCAATATCCGATGGCTGCTGCGAATGCGATCGTTTTACTCGCTGTAACATTACTGATTGTATTTGGCATTTTGCGAGCGGTTGATATTCGCAAAGAACTCTAAAATAAACCTTTGTAATTGTCTAAATGGAGTTAAACAATGCAAAAGACAAAACGCCCTCTTTCTTATTACCTATTAGCTGGTTTTTTTGGATTATTTGTTCTGTTTTTATACGGCCCATTTTCCGCTATCTTTCTACTTTCTCTGCAAGGGCCAGAAGGACAGTTAACCTTTCCCATGCGAGGTTTCAGCTTTCACTGGATGTCAGCAGTATTTGGCACTCAGCGTGTAGGAGATTTTGTCAGTGCCTTTGGTCGTTCTTTTACTTTAGGTTTGCTGGTGATGGTAATTACTGTCATTTTTAGCCTATTAGCTGGCATGGCATTTCGGCAAAAATTCATGGGTTCAAATTGGATTTTTTACTTAACAATTTCTAGTCTGATTGTTCCCAGTATTCTCATCTCTTTAGGCATTGGTATTGTCTTTAATATCGTTGGCTTAGATACCACTTGGTATTCATCAGCGCTGGCGGGACATCTGACCTGGACATTACCTTTTGCTTTCTTAATTATGGTGGGAGTATTCAATCGCTTTAATCCTAGCTATGAAGAAGCAGCACGAGATATGGGAGCCAGCGAAATCCAGACATTTTCAGAAGTTTTGCTGCCGTTAATTGCATCTAGTTTGATTGGAGTAGGTTTGTTTGGGTTTACCCTCTCCTACGATGAATTTACGCGCACTTCGTTAATTTCCGGGGAAAAGAATACCCTACCGCTAGAAATTTTTGGGATGACAACGAACGTGACAACTCCTGCAATTTACGCTTTAGGAACGATGACAACGCTTTTTTCCTTTGGATTAATTGCATTAGCTTTTGCTGGCATTCAGTTCTTGTCTCGTCGTCAGTCACAGTAGGAAATCATCACCAAATTGGGCGAAACAAATTGGGCGAAACAAATTGGGGCGAACCGAATTGGGCGGTTGAAACCGCTACTACACAAACGAAGTCCGCCTGCGCGGACTCAAAGATCAAGAGGTATTTAAGCCGGATTTAGTGTCAGTTCAAACTCTATTACGTAGAAAACCATGAGCTATAGACCTGAATTTTCAGTGGTTTGGAATAATGCAGGCTTTTTAATCCAAGGTGTTTTTTTAACATTTCAACTCGCTATTGTGTCCATTGCTGGCGGGTTAGTGCTAGGAACAATTGGCGCAATGGGAAGAACTTCTGGAAATGCTGTATTTAATGGCATTGCTGTAGCTTATGTGGAATTTCTTCGCAATACGCCTTTTCTGATTCAACTGTTCTTTTTCTTCTTTGGCTTGCCAAGTTTAGGAATTAAATTAACTTCTTGGCAAGCAGCGGTACTAGCACTAGCGATTAATTTTGGAGCCTATTCTACTGAGATCATTCGTGCTGGAATTGAAAGCATCCGTAAGGGACAAATTGAAGCGGGATTAGCGCTAGGATTCAAAAAACTACAGATTTTCAGACACATTATCCTCATCCCAGCTTTAGGTAATGTTTATCCATCTTTGGTTAGCCAAATTGTGATTGCAATTTTATTCACCAGTGTTGTCTCTCAAATTTCAGCGGAAGAATTGACCTTTGTAGGTAATTATTTGCAATCCCGTACCTTCCGGAGCTTTGAAATTTACTTGACGATTACTCTAATCTATGTGGGGATAATCTGGGCAATTAAAGCTATTGCCTTTCTGATCCAGAAAAAGTTTTTCGCCTTCATGCAATACACTCGCTAACTGGTTACTATCTTTTACTAAGTTTCGATTATGCAAGAGTTTACCCTGTCGAATATCTTGAGCAATTTACTGCTAGCAACTAGATGGACAATTGCCCTTTCAGCAATTGCTTTTATCGGCGGCGGAATTGTAGGATTTCTAGTCATGCTAATGCGAATTTCACCTAACAAAATTATCAAGTATCTCAGCTTAATTTATGTTGAGTTTTTTCAAGGAACCCCGCTGCTGATGCAACTGTTCCTGACATTCTTCGGATTGTCTGTGATTTTTAACCTCAATTTATCTCCTTGGATAGCGGCCGCGATCGCACTGACAACTTACACAAGTGCTTTTTTAGCTGAGATATGGCGAGGTTCAGTTGCAGCCATTCCGAAAGGACAATGGGAAGCCTCTACAGCCTTGGGATTGAATTACTTTAAACAGCTTCAACGCATCATTTTGCCGCAAGCAATTAAGATGTCAATTCCCCCCACTGTAGGCTTTGCCGTGCAGGTAATTAAAGGCACATCTTTAGCATCTGTTATCGGCTTTGTAGAATTAACTCGCTCGGCTACGGCTATTAGTAATGTCACTTTCAAACCCTTCTTAGTGTTTACAATAGCGGCTGTAATTTATTTCTGTTTGTGTTTTCCGCTATCCCTTTGGAGCAAGCACTTAGAACAGAAGTTTGCTTACAAATACTAAGGGATTTATGCACACTTGATTTCTTAATTTTTCTACACAAATCATCAGGAGAAAATCATGTTTTACAGACTTTTCAAGCGCCTAAATATCCGATTTTCATTGCCAAGATTATTAACAAAACCACTAACAATGTTAGCAGTTAGTTTGGTTGTAATCTTCAGCATCGCCTCTTGTTCTAGCGGCAGTTCTATCACATCTAAACCTGTTGCTGGCGACGTTACAAGCAGTCAAGCAGTAGCCGCAGCACCCAGTCAAAGTACGGCACCAGGAACTTCCACACTCGATAAAATTATCAGTGCTGGTAAAGTGAGAATTGCCGTTCCTCAAGATTCTCCACCTTTTGGATCTGTGGGTACAGATATGCAGCCTCAAGGCTACGATATTGATGTTGCAAAGATGCTTGCAGAATCCTTAGAAGTGAAATTAGAATTAGTTCCCGTCACCAGTACCAACCGAATTCCTTACTTGCAAAGCGATCGCGTAGATTTGGTAATTTCTAGTTTAGGTGCAACTCCTGAGCGAGCTAAATCGATTTACTTTTCTATTGCTTACGCTCCTTTCTATTCTGGTATTTACGGTTTTCCCGGTATTAACGCCTCATCTTATACCGATTTATCAGGTAAGACTGTAGGAGTTACGCAAGGATCTTTAGAAGACATTGAATTAGCTAAACGCGCTCCCAAAGACATACAAATTAAGCGCTTTGAAGACAATAGCACCACCGCTTCAGCGCTCTTAGCTGGACAAATTGAACTGATGGCAACAGGTAATACGATCGCCAACAAAATCAGCAAAGATAATCCCGATAAAAAGATTGAAAACAAGTTCGTGATGAAAAATTCACCTTGCTACATCGGCGTGCGTCGAGGCGATTTAGATTTGCTGCAATGGGTGAACGTATTTGTCACCAATAAGCGACTCTCAGGCGATTTGAGCGAACTATCTAAGAAATGGTTTGGTGAGCCACTGCAACTACCTACTTTTTAAGGACTAAGCTAGGGAGAATTTGTAGGCACAGACTGAGAACAAATCAACAAGAATCGCTACTAAATTAGGAATAAAAAAATGACACAATCTCAACCCCTCTCAACTTCCATCGAGCCGACATTGAACAAAGCAGAAGCGATGATTACTGCTAAGGATGTCGAGAAGTGGTACAGCAATAATTTTCATGTTTTACGCGGCGTTAGCCTCACCGTAAATCAAGGGGAAGTCGTTGTAATTATGGGGCCGTCAGGTTCGGGTAAATCTACCTTTATCCGCACGTTTAATGCTTTAGAAGATTATCAAAAAGGGAGCATTGAAATTGATGGCATCAAGCTAACTCACAACTTGAAAAATATTGAAGCAATTCGCCGCGAAGTGGGAATGGTTTTTCAACAATTCAATTTATTTCCTCACCTAACGGTGTTAGAAAATGTGCAACTTGCACCAGTTGAGGTACGCGGTTGGAACAAAGCAAAAGCGAGAGAAATTGCCTCAGAATTATTAGAGCGAGTGGGAATTTTGAGTCAAGCGCATAAATTCCCCGGTCAACTTTCTGGGGGACAGCAGCAACGGGTGGCGATCGCGCGTGCTTTAGCCATGCAACCGAAGATCATGTTATTCGATGAACCAACGTCTGCACTTGACCCGGAGATGGTGCGGGAGGTACTGGATGTGATGCGATCGCTCGCTAGCACCGGCATCACAATGGTTTGCGTAACCCACGAAGTAGGTTTTGCTCGTGAAGTTGCCGATCGCATCGTGTTTATGGCCGAAGGTTTGATTGTCGAAGAAGCCACCCCCCAAGACTTTTTTAACAATCCCAAGCACGAAAGAACTAAGCAATTTCTAGCACAGATTTTGCATTAGACTAGATTTTCTATTAATCCCAAAAGGAGTAGCACGTTATTTGGAGCATATCTACTAATAATAGTAATCGCTGATACTGTTATGAATCTGCTCCCAAAAGATAATTAAAGAAATTAATTCATCAGCGTCCAAAGTTTCTGCAAAGTCTTAGCACCTTTATGACTATCCACATCAAAATTATTCACTGCCAAACACCGTTCTAAATACTCAACTTGTTGCTCCTCTACCAGTTCTTGAGTGAGAGCAATAATTAGTAGCCGCCAAACTCGATCTAGTCCGAAGGCAAAGGTGACTTTGCTAGCTTCAGAATAGGATACTGAGTCAGGAATTAACTCTAATTCTTTGTAAGTTTGCCACTGACTTTTATTTGTGATGTTGCGATGTATAAATTGCATAGGACTTGCCTCTCAATTGCTATATTTGGTCGAGGCGCGTTCCTTCGGGCTACATTCCCTACTTCCGTCTCTATTGCCCCTCGGTCAACAACCTGAGTCCACACAGAGATGAACGATTAGATTTATATCTGTATTATAGGACACTTTTTCTAAAGTTTGTCAACTTTTTTCCATCTAGCGAGGAAGAATATGCACAGCCTGAAAATTATCATCATCGGTGCCGGCATCGGCGGCTTGACCGCAGGTATAGCTTTGCGACAAGCTGGCTACGAGGTCGAAATTTACGATAGAGTCAAGGAACTGCGCCCCGCCGGGGCCGGAATTTCCCTATGGTCAAACGGCGTAAAAGTTCTTAATCGGCTGGGTTTGGGTGAAAAAATGGCCGCAATTGGCGGAATTATGAATAAGATGCAGTATCGCAGTTTGACGGGTGAACTGCTAAATGATATTGATTTGCAACCATTAATAGAAGAAGTTGGACAGCGCCCCTATCCTGTTGCCCGCGCAGATTTGCAAAAAATGTTGTTAGAAGCTTACGAAGGAGAAGTTAAGCTAAATTCCAAGTGCATTGGAGTTGAGGAAAGTGAAAATAGCGTGACTGCAATTTTTGAAAATGGACATCGCGCAACGGGGGATTTGGTAATTGCAGCAGATGGGATTCACTCAACCTTAAGAAAGTATGTATTGGGAGAGGAAATTCATCCTCAATATGGCGGTTATATCAACTGGAATGGATTAGTAGAAACGAGTGAAGATTTAGCCCCTAAAAATACTTGGGTTGTCTATGTTGGCGAATATAAACGAGCTTCGCTGATGCCTGTAGCTGGCAATAGACTATACTTCTTCTTCGATGTACCCCTACCAAAAGGTACACCGTCTGAACCGCAGAATTATCGAGCTGAATTAGCCGAATATTTTAAAGGTTGGGCGCAACCAGTACAAACCCTAATTAAACGGATCGATCCCATGAAAACCAGTCGCCCAGAAATCAATGATGTGGGCCCGCTCGATCGATTTGTTCGCGGTAGAGTGGCGTTATTAGGAGATTCCGTACACGCAACTTGTCCAGATTTAGGGCAAGGTGGTTGTCAAGCAATGGAAGATGGATTGGTTTTAACTCAATATTTACTAACAACAAATTTAGGAGTTGAATATGCTCTCAAACGCTACGAAGCAGAACGAAAAGAACGCGCAAATGCAGTAGTTATGAAAGCTCGTAAGCGTGCAGAAATGATTCATGGAAAAGAACCAGAAATTACCGAAAAATGGTATCAACAGCTAGCACATGAAAGCCCTTTAGAGGTGACTGGTGCTATTTCTAAAGTGATTATGGCAGGGCCTCTGCATTGACATGACAGCAAAAATATCTGGCGATTGAAATCGCGGCTACAAAAACAAAGTCCGCCTACGCGGACTAATGAGGTTGATGAGCTTTTGCAAGAGGTCTAATTAATTGTATTTTCTTTCTTCCTTCTTCCTTCTTCCCTCTTCCTTCTTCCTTCTTCCTTCTTCCTTCTTCCTTCTTCCTTCTTCCTTCGGCTATAATTTATGACAGGTAAACTGACAACTCATGTATTAAATACAGCTCAAGGATGTCCAGCAGCTAATATGATTGTAGAACTCTGGACTATCAATATCCAATCAGGAGAAAAGATACTGTTGAAAACAATATCTACCAATATTGATGGGCGTACAGATGCTCCTTTGCTAGCAGAAGATGAACTAAAAATTGGCGTTTACGAACTTGTATTTGCAGTCGGAGATTATTTTGCTAAAGAAAGTGCGATCGCCACCCAACCACCCTTTTTAGATCGCGTGCCAATTCAGTTTGGTATCGCCGATACTACAATACATTATCACGTCCCTTTGCTCGTCTCCCCTTGGTCTTATAGCACCTATCGAGGTAGCTGAAAAAGTTTGTTATTATCACTAATTAGGAGTCACTATGTTAGTCACAAAACAACCAGCCTTCAAACGTTTTTGGTATCCTGTCATTCCCATGACAGAGTTATCCGATCGACCCGTACCCTTTGAATTATTAAGTCAGCCAATAGTTCTCTGGTTAACAGCAGAAGGAAAACCCGCCGCCGTAGAAGATAAATGCTGTCATCGCACTGCCAAACTGTCTCTAGGAAAAGTCGTTAATGGCAATATTTGCTGTGCTTATCATGGCTGGACTTTCAACCCCTGCGGAGAGTGCGTCCACGTTCCACAAATCAGTGAAGGGACTATTTCTTCAAGCTACAAAGTCAAAGCTTATCCCTGTGTTGAGCGCTATGGCTATGCTTGGGTATGTCTAGGAGAACCCTTGATAGATATTCCGAATATTACTGAAGCTTTCGATCCAGACTATCGCCAAATTCACGAATTTTACGAAACCTGGAATTGTGCAGGTTTGCGAGTCATGGAAAACGAATTAGATATGGCTCATCCTACCTTTGTCCATACAACAACCTTTGGCAGTGAAGATCATCTTACTCCAGATTCTATGGAGTTCCAAGAGAAAGAATGGGAACTGCACTATCGCAGCACTTTGGGAGTAACTAATCCCAAAGAACAGCAGGACAATCTCAAAATGGAGGAAGAAAAAACAGTCCGAACTATAGACGGAGTTTGGTTCATGCCGTTTACAGTTAAATTGAAAATTGCCTACCCTAACGGACTGGTTCATATTATCGTTAATACGATGACTCCGATTAATGATTCGAGTTCTCAAATGGTACAATTTTGTCTGCGGAATGATACAGAAGCCGACACTAAAAGCAGCGATATTATTGCCTTCGATCGCGCTGTAACTTTAGAAGATAAACGCATTCTGGAAAGCACAGACTATGATATACCATTGGAACTAAATAAAGAGCAACATATGCTCACCGATAAGCCAGGTATTATCATCCGCAAGAAAGTAGCAGCTTTTTTAAAAGCGCAGGGTGAACGCGAACAAACTGTTAACTGTTAACTGTTAACTGTTAACTGTTAACTGTTAACTGTTAACTGACTTTAGTCACTATTAGTAGGGTGCGTCAGAGGCTAAAACCTCTATTGTATACTATAATGAAAGTCTGACGCACCTGACAAGCTGATTTAAGTGTTACAGGAGCTTTAGTCCTGTTATTTCATTCAACCTACCAACCTCAAATGACAACTTTACTCGTCAAAAATATCCATACTCTTATCACAATGGATGCGACGCGAAGAGAAATTCGCAGTGGTGCTATCTTTATTCGAGACAACGTAATTGAGCAAGTAGGAACCTCTCAAGAACTATCGCAAACAGCCGATGAAGTTTTAGATTTACAAGGAAGATATATCGTACTTCCCGGTTTAGTGAATACTCATCACCACTTCTGTCAAACTCTAACGCGGGTCATCCCAAAATCGCAAAATTGCGACTTATTTAACTGGCTGACAAATCTTTACCCCATTTGGGCAAATCTGACAGCAGAGGCGATTTATATCAGCGCTCAAATGGCAGCCGCAGAATTAATTTTGTCTGGCTGTACAACTGCTAGCGATCACCTCTATATCTATCCGAATGATTCCACTTTGGATGATGAAATTCGCGGGATTCAAGAGATTGGAATGCGGTTTCATGCCAGCCGAGGCAGTATGAGTGTGGGTGAGAGTTTAGGCGGATTACCACCCGATGCTTTAGTAGAAAAAGAACCAGATATTCTCAAAGATTCTCAGCGGTTAATTGAGCAATATCATGATAATTCTCGTCATGCTATGCTACGGATTACTCTTGCACCTTGTTCGCCTTTTTCTGTTTCCCAAGACTTGATGCGGGAGTCCGCAGCAATGGCACGTTCTTATCAGGGAGTGAGGCTACATACGCATTTAGCAGAAAATAAGGCTGATGTTACTTATAGTTTGGAAAATTTCGGCATGATTCCTGGCGATTATGCAGAGTCAGTTGGTTGGTTAGGTGAGGATGTTTGGCACGCTCATTGCGTACAATTAAGCGATGAATCTATTTTGAAATTTGGTAAAACAGGGACTGGTGTTGCTCATTGTCCTTGTAGTAATATGCGTCTTGCTAGTGGGATTGCTCCGCTCCGTAAAATGCTAGATAATAAAGTGCCGGTGGGGTTAGGCGTGGATGGTTCTGCTTCTAATGATGCTGGTAATTTATTACAGGAAGCACGCACGGCTTTTCTCCTAGCTCGCGTTGGTAGTTGCGATGCTTCGATTATGACTGCTCGTGAGATATTAGAAGTAGCAACAATTGGCGGTGCTAAGGTTTTAGGTAGAGATGATATTGGCTATCTTGCGCCTGGGATGTCTGCTGATTTTATTGCTATTAATATCGATCGTCCGCAGTTTGCTGGAGCTCATCACGATTTGGTAGCGGCGTTGATTTTCTGTCAGGTAAATTCTGTGGATTATAGTTTTATTAATGGTAAAAAAGTGGTCGATCGCGGACGGCTAACTACGGTTGAATTAGAAACTTTGGTGGAGAAAACTAATCGCATTGCTCATCAATTGGTAGCTTGATATTATTTCTCACAGGACTTATGCACTTACTACTGTTGTCTGTCATTGCGAGGCTTCCGAAGCAATTCCAAACCATTGTTATACCGTTACAATGTGTAAGTCCTGTCTTAGTTAAGAGACTACACGATATGTTAGGAGTTTTGAATGCCTTACAGCCAATTTACACTTACAAAAGTCAAGAAAGACTTTAAGTTAACTATTGTAGAAGGAGAGCAGTTTTTCCCATCTATTAAACCAATCACTCCCAGTTCCAGGCTAGTCAGCGAGCTAGAAGACTTAACTTGGACAATTGCGGTTGGTTCTGAGAAAGCTAGATCGGAAGCGATTATTTATCCAGTTCTTCAAGAAGTGCGCCGTATTTTTGACCGTAAAATTAGCTTATTTTCCGGTCGAGAATTCAGTGTAGATCCAATTCTTGACTTGACTGGTTATGTGGATTTTTTGATCGGTCGCTCGTCAGAGCAATTGATTATTGAAGCGCCTGTAATTGTGGTTGTTGAAGCCAAAAAAGCTGATTTGAATGAGGGATTAGGGCAGTGTGTTGCAGAAATGCTCGCAGCGCAGCGCTTTAATGAAGTAGCAGAAAACTCAATTCCCACCGTTTATGGCTGCATCAGTAGTGGGACTCAGTGGCGATTTCTCAAGCTTGAAAAAGCAGTCGTTACTGTCGATCTGGTTGATTACCCGCTGCTACCGATTGAGCAAATTTTGGGTTTTTTGGTGTGGATGGTGAGGGAAGGGTGACACTTTATTTTGAATAATTAGTAGGATATGTTTTATACAATTGCTGAGTTAAATCAGATGAGCCAAGACGAGTTTGTTACAGCGTTAGGTGCGGTGTTTGAACATACGCCTGCGATCGCGCACCAAACTTGGTATCAACGCCCCTTTACTCATGTTACCCATCTGTATCAGCAGATGATTGCTGTGGTAAATGCCATGAGTCGGGAGGAACAACTAGCGTTAATTCAAGCTCATCCCGATCTCGGAAGTAAAGCTAAAATGGCGGAAGCTTCTGTAAAAGAACAGGCTGGTGTTGAGTTGGATCGGCTGACTCCAGAAGAATACGATCGCTTTCAAGCATTCAACCAAGCATACAAGGATCGATTCGGTTTTCCCTTTATTGTTGCAGTCAGGAACCATCGCAAAACGACTATCCTCGAAGCGTTTGAGCGTCGTTTGCAAAATTCAGCGGATGTGGAAATGCAAGAGGCGATCGCACAAATCAACCAAATTGCCCAGTTTCGTTTATTTGACCTTCTCCATCAATAGCTAATCCTTGATTGGATACTTTTAATTACTTACGTAACGCCGCCCTCTGGGCGGTAAAGATACCGCCCAGAGGGCGGCGTTAGGCTATCTATTCTCCTCGTGATATGATAAGATGTATCCTGTATACAGCAATAGAGGTAGCAAAAAATAGGAATAATGACTTTAACTCTTTCGTCGGGTTCAATTCATCGCTCTCAGTCTCTCCACGAGCAAACTTATAAAACTCTTCGGACTGCAATTCTGTCCGGCGAATTAGCTAGTGGAGAGCGTTTAATAGAAACTCAATTGGCCCAAACGCTACAAGTTAGCCGAACTCCAATTCGAGAAGCTTTGCGACAACTTCAAAGAGAGAACTTAGTAACCGATACCAGTGCGGGATTGCGTGTTGCTGCACTTTCCATCGCTGATGCAGTCTATCTTTACGATTGTCGCATTGCCCTAGAGCAATTATCAGTAGCAGAAGCCTGTCAAAATGCTACACCAGAACAGTTAGAAAAACTTGACTTTGTAGTGCAGCAAGCAGAGAATGTAAAAGATCAACAATTGCAACCATTAACGAATTATCAACTCCTCCACATGGACTATAATTTTCATCGGTTGCTAGCGGAAAGTTCCGGCAATCCCTGGTTAGTATCTTTTCTGGATCAACTATTTGATAAAATGGCACTGTTGCGAATTCGCACCATGCAGCAAAATCCAGGCGTGCTGGAAATTCGGAGCGAACACCGCCGGATCTATCTAGCAGTAGTAGAACGCAATCAAGAAGTAGCAATGACGGCAATTAGAGAACATTTAATTGCTAGTAAAGCACGAGTAATCCGAGAAATTCAGCAACTACAACAGAAATCTGATTTTGCTGAATCTGTCTGATAAATTTTTGATAATTTGATAATAAGGAGCAATGAAATTATGACCTCAGACAACTTAAATACCAAACGGATCTTTATCTGTGGCTCGGCTTTACGCGGACAGCCAGACCACAAAAATCTGCAAACGGCTAAATTTATTAAAGAAGCAAAAACTCAACCCAAATATCGCCTTCATGCTGCTGGCGACGGTTGGCATCCCGCAATTTATGAAGTAGAAATTGGGGGTATTTCTATCCCTGGTGAAGTGTACGAAATCACCCTAGAAGAGTTTGACAATTTAGCATCAACGGAACCGCCGAATATGTATCCGGCTGATGTGGTACTTGTTGATGGAGAAGTATTGACAGCTTTCCTCTATCCCCAAGAATTAGTGCAGAAATATAACTGGCCGGATATTTCGGACTTGGGAGGTTGGGCTGCTTATAAAGCGAGTGCTTGAAACAAAATAATTTGTAGTAGTGGCTTTAGCCGCTAAAATTCTACTGTTTGTAACGCCGCCCTCCGGGCGGTGAGGATACGGCCCAGAGGGCGGCGTTACGTAAAGTGTGAATAAGTCTTACTTAAGTTGACGCTAATGCTGGGTAGGAGTCTTTTTTAATTCACTTCAAAACCACTTAAAATAATAAGATAAGTTATTACAATGTCAGCAAATTATCCACGAGATATGACTGGGTACGGCCGTTTTTCACCCGATCCTCAATGGCCAAATCGAGCCCGAATTGCAGTGCAGTTTGTGATTAATTATGAAGAGGGTGGAGAAACTTGTATCCTGCATGGCGATCAGTCTTCCGAGACATTTTTATCAGAAATTGTAGGTGCTATCCCCTTAATGGGAGTGCGGCATCTTAACATGGAATCCTGCTATGAATACGGCAGTCGGACAGGTTTTTGGCGACTGCACAGAATATTTACACAAAGGGGAATTCCTGTTACAGTTTATGGGGTAGCGATGGCCTTGGAACGCAACCCGGAAGCAGTGGCGGCGATGTTAGAAACTGATTGGGAAATTGCTAGTCACGGCTATCGGTGGATTGATTATAAATATTTTGGGGAGGAAGCAGAACGGGAACATTTACAGAAGGCGATCGCACTTCATGCAAAAGTTACTGGTAATCGTCCCCTTGGTTGGTATACTGGGCGTACCAGTCCTCATACTCGTAAATTAGTTGTAGAAGCAGGCGGATTTCTGTACGATTCTGATAGCTATGCTGACGATTTACCCTATTGGGTTCGCGATTACGGCAAACCTCATTTAGTCATTCCTTATACGCTAGATAATAATGATATGCGGTTTGCAACTAATCAAGGATTTAATTCGGGCGATCAGTTTTTTGCCTATCTTCGAGATGCCTTTGATGTACTCTATTCTGAGGGAGAAACAGCACCAAAAATGATGAGTGTGGGATTGCATTGTCGCCTGGTGGGAAGGCCGGGAAGGGCCGCTGCTTTGGCGAGATTTTTGGATTATGTGCAGCAGCACGAACGAGTGTGGTTATGCCGTAGAATTGATATTGCTAGGCATTGGCATAAATATCATCAACCGAGTTAATAATAAAAACGGACGTGAATTCTCGGATTAAGCAACGCATCTACAGGTTTCCCGCCTTGAAGATGCTGTTCAACTATTAGCTGTACGTCAGTGGGTTTAACTCTGCAATACCAAATCTCTTCAGGGGTGATTCGCACTGTAGGGCCGATGCTACATTGTCCTTGGCAACCGCTAGCTTGCACTGTGATGCCTGGAACTGCGGCGGCCTCAAAAGCCTCCAGCACTTCTGCTGCACCGTTTCTGAGGCAAGATTGGTACTGGCAAACTAATATGCAGGGAGGTTGGGGATCGGAGTTAGTGCGATCGCCCTCTATTTCTGGCATGGGTCAGGATTTCTCAAGTTATTCTTTAATATATCTTAACAATCTTCTCAGTGGTTTCTTGCTTCGCTGTGGCAATCTACTTTAGCAATTAGCAAATCGTGCTTTTGGGTATATGACTTACAATAAGGGATCTGCTCACTTATTTTCTAATACCCAGCGGCGGAATAGCTCGACGATGATATGATATTGGGCATTGGTTTCTTGGATGACATCGTGACGTTTGAGAGTTTCTATCGCTTCATTTAATGTTGTTTCATCCATATTTATTGCCTGAATTATGCGATCTAAATTGATACCTTCTGGGTGAGGGGCTAATATTTTTAATATTTCCTGTTGTCCCGGTGATCCTTGGGCAGATTGACCCCAAACACCTGTAAAATAGTAGCGACCTTTGATGAAGAAATCGGGGTCATTAATGACAGCTTCCACATCATCTCTGGTAAAGACTGGATCGAGGGTTTTTCCCATTTCAAATACTAGGTCATTGTAGCGGCGGACTAGCAGAAATCCGATCAGTTGTACGAGATAGGGTTGGCCCTGTGTTAACTGGTAGATGGTATCCATTGCTTCGGGTTTGTAGTCGAGGAGAAAATCATCATCGGGGTTGGCTAAAATTTGGCGAGTTGCACCTGGGGAGAGGAAACCAACGCGGATGGGGATAATGCTAGAAAAGAAAGGATGAAAATAATCTTCTGTCATTTCTTCTAAGGTGTGCAAACCAGCAAGGGCAAAGGCAATTTTCGGACTCATTTGCACCAGTCCCCGCAGAAATCCCATGAAATCTGGATCGATTTTTTTAGCTTCGATTAATTCTTCAATTTTCTCGAACTCATCTAAGGCAATAATTAACCCGCCGTCTAAATTTGCTACTACTTGTTTGAGGTAGCGTTCAAAGGTAATATAGGGAAGTTTGAGGAAACCTTCATCGGCAGGTGATGGCAAGTTGACGGCAAGAGAAATAGCATCGCTAATCTTAATCAGCACTTCTCCTACGCCTTGATTACTCTGTCCAACTAGCAGTAAGTTGATATAGGCTAGGTGAACTTTGGCACCTAGAATGTTGCCAACATTCAGCAAAATTGAGGTTTTACCCATCCGTCGGTGTCCGTAGAGGACGACAGATTGGAGGCGATGGCTGACAACCCACAATTCCTTTAATTCTCTCATAATGTCTTCGCGACCGACAAAGAGTTTAGTTTGAACTGGATCGCCGATAATGTAGGGATTAGTTACGGGTTCGGTGATGGAAATATTGCCGATTTCACGAGTAATTGCTAGTAAAGCTGTTTGCCATCTTTGTGCAATATTTATAATTAAATATCGTTCAGCTTGCGAGATATTTGCGGCTCCATCCAGAATGCCTTGTAGTTCGCCTAATGCGCGGTTTAGAGCCAGAGAACGCGCTGATTCTGAGGCAGATTCCCGGACAATTTGCAGATCGAAAATAACCCACCGTAAGGCTGCAATTGCTTCCCAAGCAGTCAAGTGTAAAGACGGTTGATTAGGGGATGCTGGTAATTTGATGGTGGCAAGAGTTGGATCGTTAGTTTGGTTAAAAACTGATAGAATTTTCGCTAAGGTGAAAGCTTCTTCGCCATAGGGGAGATGGCGCACGACTGCAAACGCTTCAGTTGCTTGTGCTGGGTTTTGTTGATACAAATACAAGA
Source organism: Kamptonema formosum PCC 6407 (assembly GCF_000332155.1). Taxonomy (GTDB): domain Bacteria; phylum Cyanobacteriota; class Cyanobacteriia; order Cyanobacteriales; family Microcoleaceae; genus Kamptonema; species Kamptonema formosum. The sequence goes on from NZ_KB235903.1 coordinate 2,636,765, forward strand.
AACCAGCCGCTGCACTGGCAGGGATATCTAAACGCATCTTTGTTTCAAAATGATTATTGAATCGCTGCTGCCAGCGATGGGGCAAAAAAGGAATAGAAAATAAACTTCTGAGGGTTTGTAACTTAAGGAATTTATTCAGAGAAGCTGAGACAAAATGCAATAAATTCCAATCATAAAGCTCGTCGGCTAATTGAGCGACACGATAGATAAGTAGTTCTGGAGGAGTCTCGGCAAGCGCTCGATTAACAGCTTGAACAACAGGGATAAACTGAAGGGTAAATCGCAATAGTTGATTAATGTTGTGCTTTCCTGTTTCCCAATCTCGCCTCAGCCAATTAGCAACTTGAGAAGACAGGTAAGGAAGAGGAAGAGGGGTAATGTGAGGAAAATACCTATTTTTGTTTCTCGCCTGGAGCAAGGTAAACGCTAAAGCGAAAATCCAATCTCCAAGGCGGGTATACACGCCTAACACCACACCGAACACTACGCCGAACAACACACCCAACACCACGCCCAACACTGCGCTCAACGCCACGACCAACGCATTGCGCCACACCTCGTCCCACACCGCGCCGTACACCACACCCCACACTGCGCCCCACACTGCGCCCCACAGCACGCCGAACACTGCGCCCAACGCCGCGCCCCACACCGCGCCCCACAGATTTATACCCCACTGTATGCCCCACGCCACGCCCCACGCCACGCCCCATGCCATGCCCCACGAAAAAACACTCGAATTGATAGGAATGCCTATCGTTTTCATAAAGAGATTCAAACCAATAGGAATTACAAATATCAACGCTAAAGCTTGTAAAGTTAACCGTCGCTGGATAGGATTTTTGCGCAGCCATTCCCATTTATCTTTTAAAGTCTTTGCCTCCTTAAAACCATTACCCCCAAAGGTGTCTATATAGAATGGCAAAGCTTGGGGAAAAAAGAACACCCAATACAATAACCGCAGATAATCTAGGGGATTCCATAATGAAAGAGGGTGACTCAATTTAGGAGCTAAATCTAAGCGGGGAACAGGGTTAGAATTTTGACTCATTGTATTTCCTCCAGATAGCCAGCATAAGTTTGATAGCATAACTGCATTAATTTCTGAGGATGGCCGCCACTTTCCGCGATTAGCAGTGCAATTTCTTCCTCAGTGAAACTGACAGGATTTGTCACAGATTTTAACCAGGGAGCCTTGAGGCGACTGTCTATAAACTTACGAATAATTGTTTCATTCCAAGGCTTCAATACTTCACTTTGACAAATTCCTGCCAGTGGTGATGTGCCACCAGCTTGACTATCATTAAATAACTCATCAAGGAATTTAGTAGCAGCAATGACTAATTTTAAAGGTGACTGACTGCCTTCAGCTAAAGAGCGAAGGCAATCTCTGACGGAGCGAGTGAAACCCTGACACTCGACATTATCTAAAGCTAGTAATAATTTGTGATTTTGCAAAGCTGAATATAGATCGCCATTACTAATTTCAATACCAATTTTATTAGCAAATCTGCTGTAAACTTGATTTTCATCCATACAGCCGTTTAACTCTAAATAAATTGGCTGTCGTGGCGTTGTCAGTTTATTGGGTGCTTGTCGGCAAATTTCCATTAGTAGAGAAGATTTGCCCATCGCGCTTTGGCCAATCACCGCGACACTGCTACCACTATTTAGCGTCTCGAATATATTTCTTATTTCCCGTTCTCTGGGGAAGAATAGTTGCGGGTTGTCGATCATCCCATTTCTGGGAATGAAAGGATTGGAAAAATGAATTTCTGAAATTGGAATCTCTGGCGGTAATATTTGAGGTTTTATAGGATTATAAATTTCAGTTAAATCGCTTTGAGATTCCACCAATTGAGTGTCTGATTTAATTGGGTTTTCTGTAACTAGCTTAAGTATCTGCTTTTGCCAAGCGGAGTAGTCACTTTTCCACAGAGGATAATGCTGAGTCCATAACAAAATATAAGTTGTTTTCCAAGGACTTTCACCAGTGGGAGGTCGTCCTCTCTTTCCTTTTAAACCACTCAAAACTTTACAGATTACCTGCAAATCTTCAGAAACGTTTTGATATTCTATCTTTAAACGAATTTCAATTTTTTTATGGCCTTCCTCTTCATTCTTTTCATCAAAGCGAAGCAGGAACACTGAACGCATCCTCCCAGAGAATTGACAATGTTTAGCCACATCCTCTAAAAAACGCTGCTTTTCTTGTTGCTCCTGGTCTTGCTCCTGTGAATCCATAGCACTTTGCTGTTCTAGCTTGCTTGGGTTTTTATTGTAGCATAGACAGATGGCATTGTCTATTATCTAAGAACTAATTACTATTTTTGTATATTTATTTATATTTATCCATATTTTTGAGCACTTATAGCTAAATTAATTGGCTATTTTTCTCAATATTTTAGGGATTTTAATTAATAGAAGAAGGTTTTACATTTGTCGTTAATAAAACAACCCTAGTGAAGAGGGAATCCTAATGGAAACCAGAACTCTACCAAAGTTACCTCCAATTTTAAAGACCGCAGAAATGGTATTAGTCCGCCCAACTATCAAGGATTATCCAAAGGTTCGTCCGATGCTGGTAAGCTCTTCTGTTATGAAATTTATTACAACGGGGGTTCGCTCTGAATCACAAGCATACGCCGAATACTTTGGCTGGGACGAAGCCTGGGAGAAATTTGGTTTTGGCACTTATTTAGCTTTCGATCAACGACAGCAGAAATTAATGGGATTCACGAAACTTTATGTAAGCGATCGCTCCTCATTTGTTCAGTTCGGCTATGCCCTAGACGAACCCTACTGGAATCAAGGATGGGGGACAAAATTGGGTAAAATTTGCCTAGAATTAGGCTTTAACCAGTTAAATGAACCGCGATTAGAGGCCTTCGCAATGGTTGAGAATAAAGCCTCACGTCATATCTTAAACAAGCTAGGAATGTACTTGGAATCGGAAAACTTTCGCTATGATGGTCGCCATTATTGCCATTACAGTATGGAGGCAGTCGAGTATTTTCGTCTCTATCAACTTCGGTCAAGTGTTCCTAATTACGATCGCACTCAATCTTAAAAGTATGTAGTTGCGCTTCAGCGCACAAACCGATATCAAAGAGCGCTGAAGCGCAACTACGTACCTAGTTTTTACCCAACACAAATAAATCGGAAATAAACAATGAATAAGTGTAATGATTTTTACTGTCCTTGGGTTCAGCACTCACAAGATCCCGATCGTTATTATTGTTTGCGGTGTGAAAAGGAACGGAGGCTCAACAGTTCTAATGATGGGTGGATTTGGATTTTATTGTTTATAATCGCGCTGATTGTTGCTATTGCAATGGGTTAAATATCTGGATGCGATCGCTCTTATTTTTGCTACAATAAAAAGAGCGATCGCCCGAAACTATGTTAAGAGCATAACTAAATGGAACACACAACCCTAAATCAGTCGATCAGACAAACTCAACAGCAAGCGAGTTCAGAAAGCGCAAAAGAAGTCCTCGCTCAACTCAATCCCGATTACGAAATAGCTTGTCGCCAAATAAACCCACTTACAAACTATCTGCAATACATCAAATTTAACGAGCTTTCCGCAGAACATCAAGAAGGCATCCGCAGAGGTTTAGAATCAATCGCACAGGGTAACTCAATCTCAATGGAAGAATTCAAGAGTGAAAAACAATCTTCCTAATTATTTCTCTGCTTTCCCTGTGTTACCCTATAATATAAAAATCAACCAGTCAACTAAAATTTTTACTAACTCTTCATGTGAAATTACCACCTAATACCACAATTGCTCAAGCCAAAATCACCCAATATTTACTGAAACTATTGCCAGAAGATGATAAATCCCTGTTTTTAGCACAAGCTGGCTATACTTTAGCAAACTGGCAACAGTTAGAAACGGATTTAAGAATCCAAATTTTACCACTAGATGCAACACCTACCGAGGAGACACGATATGGTAATAAATACCAAATACGAGGTTCCCTAACAGGGCCTAACGGGACAACCCTGCAAGTAGTTACCATTTGGATGACCGAGTTTTTATCCCAACAAACCAAATTTATCACCCTGTATCCAAACAAGGAAGCATAAGCCATGAAATTTGAACTCTTTAAAAGAGTAGCTTTACGAGAAGATTTACCTCAGTACAAACTGTGTCGCGGCGATATTGCCACCATTGTCGAACATCATCCCGATCCAGATGAAGATGGGTACAGCCTAGAGGTATTTAATGCAGTAGGAGAAACCTTAGCAGTAATTACCGTCGGCGAGTCCCAGATTGAACAACTTTCCGAGAATGAAGTGTTGCACGTTAGGCGTTTAGACGAGGCGGCGTGAATAGAGCTTAACTCTAATCTTCACTATGCTAAAATTGTCATAAATTCTCTAACATTGAGGTAATCGCCATTGACAAACCCATCTGATGAAATCTCAGAACCCTCAAAACCAAAAGAGGACGAAAAAGCTATCCTAATTGCTGAACTCCAACAGGCAGGAATTAAACATACACCAGAGAAAATACTACGGATTGCGAAACTGTCTGATGGCAAAATTGTCTTCTTAGAAGAAGGTAAAGGCGGAAAACGTGGTAGTGGTCTTAAACATATCTTAGAAAATCACCAACAGGAATTTGCTACTCGCGGACTCTGCGAAACTAACCTGCCCGATGCTATAATAAATGCTGTCACTCAAGGTGAAATTGTTGACTATCAACAAACAAATAGACCTATTTATAAGATCAGCTTCAATAACAAAATTCAGCTAATTGCTGTAACTGTTGCTGACAATGGTTATATTGTCTGTGCTAACCCAGGTTCACTTCGACGAAGCCGATAATTAAGGGGGAGAAAAATGATCCCAAAAATCAAACTAATGCCAGATTATTACTGCTACCCTTTGTGGGGTTTAGACCCAGATAATATTGGCGATATTGACCCGGAAACATTGCCGCTTTTGCCAGATACGATTCATCGTTTAAAAGTATACTCAGAAGCATATCAAGCTGGTTTAAACTGGGATTACCCACCTGATTCCCCAGAACTAACAAAAGAGGAAATAGAGAGTTATGAGCGAGATGGTATAAGCTTATGGCTGCAACTTCAAGAAGAATTAGCCGCCGATTATGAAGTGCATTACTTCAGCCAGAAGTTACGAAAAGTTATCGGTCATCCCAGTGAGTTAATGGCAACTGTATAATCTCTAAAAAAGAGTTATCTATTCCCTTATTTCATGCGGACTGGGACTCTGGCGTGTACTTCATGCCAGAATATTTGAGAACGGGAATTATCGCCATCCACCAACTACCCAGAATTCCACAAACCCTGTGGCTGAGAATTCTAGGTAGAGGTAATGCACAAAAACAGGCAATTGACGAACTAGAAGCATTACCAGCGGATAGCCCCCTCCGCACAAATGCGCTAGAATTGTTTTATCAATTGCAGGAAAACTTAGGCTTTAATCAAAGTTTAGCAATAGAAGATAGGGAGTTAGTTATGCGATTACGACCTCTTTTTCAAGAACGATTGGCAGAAGTAGAACGACAAGGAGAACAGCGCGGCGAACAGCGCGGCGAACAGCGCACTAAACGCCTCATTGTAGAAAATTTATTGCGCGTCAGGTTTGGCTCATTAGATGAGGAATTGTCAGCAATTATTGAGCCATTATTAGCTTTGTCGCCAGAAGAATTTACTCCCTTGCTGGTGCAATTATCCCGCGAGGAACTGTTAGCTAGATTCCGAGAGGAAAGTCTTTAGCTATCGTAAATACCCGGATTATCTGAGGCGGCATGAATAAAGCTTAACTTTAATAGGACTTACGCAGGTCGTCCCAGAAACCGGGTTTTTGAGAGCATCTGTGGGTAACAACGAAGTATTTTCGTAAAAAACCCGGTTTCTTTGCTTGGGTGCGTAATTCCTGTTTACTCTACAATACGATTTGTTTGGCGGTACGATCGCACCCCTAAACTGTCTGACTCCTAAACTGTCTCACCCCTAAACTATCCGATCGCGATCGCCCTCTATTCCCTTCTTTTCCTTCTTTCCCTAGCCCCTAGCCCCTAGCCCCTAGCCCCTAACCGCCTTGGCGGTTGCTATATCTTAACAATTTTCTCAGATCGTCCCTACTTCTATCGGTGATAGGTCTGTGTCGCGCTTTCATCTATGATCTACCCAGAGAGATCAATCGCATACCGCCGATCATGCCCAAAACTGTAGCCGATGTAATGACCCGCGACCCCATCTTGGCGCGACCTGAAATGCCTCTTTCCGAAGCCATTAAGATTTTGGCCGAACGGCGGATTAGTGGCCTGCCAGTGGTGGATGAAAATGAGAAATTAGTAGGCGTTATCTCCGAAACAGACTTGATGTGGCAGGAAGTAGGGGTAACGCCCCCAGCATATATCATGCTACTCGATAGCGTGATTTACTTGGAGAATCCCGGCCGTTACGAACGAGAACTCCACAAAGCTTTAGGACAAACGGTTGGAGAAGTGATGAGTCGCGATCCCATTACTACTACACCCGATAAATCTCTCCCAGAAGCAGCGCGACTAATGCACGAGCGTAGCATCCATCGCTTGCCAGTGATCGATCCCACCGGCAAAGCGATCGGCATTCTGACGCGAGGAGATATTGTCCGAGCAATGGCCGCCGAGTATTAATTATCAACCAAGAGTTAACGGTTAACAGTTAACAATTAACAGTTAACCGTTAACAATTACCAATTAACAATTACCAATTAGCAATTACCAATTTAATGAGCATTACCCCTGAGTCTGTCCAGCAATTGCTAAGTTCCCAGGATCTAGGCGATCGCTTACAAGCATTGAATAAAATGCGCCAACTAGAACCGGCCACAGCTTTCGACCTGATCCAAGGTGCGATCGTCGATAAAAATGTCCGCGTCCGATATGCAGCCGTCAGTCAGATGGCTACCCTCGGCGAACAGAATTTGCCTCAATCTTTGAAAGTCTTGCGCGAAAGCCTCAAAGACCCCGAACCCGACGTGCAAGCCGCCGCCGCTGATGCCTTGGGTGCTTTGAAACTAACCGCAGCTTTTGAGGAATTGGAGCAACTTTACCACAGTACCTCCGAGTGGCTAGTCCAACTCAGCATCGTCGCCGCCTTGGGAGACATGGGAGAACCACGAGCTTTTGAACTGTTAGAAGTTGCTCTCCAATCCAGCAACGAACTGATCCAAACCATTGCCATTAGCGCACTAGGAGAATTAGGCGATAGTCGAGCAGTCCCCGCGATCGTACCCTACGCCTCCAATCCTGACTGGCAGGTGCGCTACAGAGTTGCCCAAGCCTTAGCCCGGTTAGGCGGCCCTGAAGCAGAAGCCACTCTCAAAACCCTAGCCAGCGATGAAGTAGAGCAAGTTGCCCAAGAAGCCAAAACTGCACAAAATACCCACTAATTTACACTAATTTAAAAGGTTGCCAGGGATGCCCTCTCCCCTTCGCGACGCGCTACGATCCAATTATTGCTACCGCTGGCGAAAAGCAGCGCAAGGAGACCAAAAATGTTCCTCAACGAACTAACCCCAGTGCTAAAAGAACTAACCCAGCAGCCGATCGCTTTCTTAGGCGGATTTGTTTCTGGCCTGCTGCGACTCAACCTTTACGACGACCCAGTAAAAAGCTGGCTTGACCAGCAAACTGGTTCGACTTCCTACACTCCCCCTACTGAAGAAAACAACGGTAATAGTAGTGGGCCTCAGTCTATTAACATCGATTAAGTATCGCTAATTGGGCGATTAAAATCGCGTCTACACAAGCAAAGTCTGCCTATCCAGACTGTAGAATTTCAACCCGCGTAGGCGGGTTTTGTCTGTATAGACGCGGTTTCAACCGCCCAGTCAAGCTTACTGATGAGGTGCCAGCGGAATCTCAATAATAAACTCACTACCCTCAAAAGGTGCGGAAATACAAGTCAAATTTCCACCGTGAGACTTAACAACAATAGAGTGGGAAATAGACAGACCCAAGCCAGTACCAGACCCCACAGGCTTCGTTGTAAAGAAAGGGTCAAAAATCTTGTGAACCACATCAGGAGTCATGCCGGGGCCATTATCAGCAATTCTAACGATCGCATTTCTACCTATAACCTCAGTGCGAATTGTAATCATAGGTTTTTTCTCTGCATCTTCGCTATTACTTCTCACAGATTCCAAAGCATCAATCGCATTGGTAAGAATATTCATAAACACCTGATTTAACTGAGAAGCATAACAGGTAATCTGCGGCAGTTCAACGTACTCTTTAATCACATCAATGCCTAATTTTCCCCCTTCTTTTCTCAGACGTGGCTGCAAAAGCATAACCGTACTATCAATGCCAGAATGAATATTAACCGGCTTCATTTCTGCTTCATCAAGGCGCGAAAAATTCCGCAAACTGAGAACAATATCGCGGATGCGTTCTGCCCCCACCTTCATCGAATCCAGAAGTTTTTCCAAATCTTCTACTAAGAATTCCAATTCTACTCTATCTATTTCCGATTGAATTTCAGGTGCAGGTGTGGGATAGTGTTGCTGGTAAAGGTAAATGATATTTAGCAAATCTTTGACGTATTCACTAGCTGGAGTTAAATTGCCGTAGATAAAACTGACAGGATTATTAATTTCATGAGCTACACCAGCCACCATTTGCCCCAAACTAGACATCTTCTCAGTTTGGATCAGTTGGGCTTGAGTAACTTTTAGTTCCACTAAAGTTTGTTCTAAACGCCCATTTTTTTCGTTTAATTCCTGCGTGCGTTCTTGCACTTTTTGCTCCACTGAAGCGTAAAGCAAAGCATTTTCTAGCGAAATAGCAACTTGGGAAGAAAGCAGCCTTAAAACTTCCAATCTGTCAGGAGTAAATACCCCAGTGGTTAAATTATTTTCTAAATAGAGAATCCCGATGAGTTTGCCTTGATTAATAATCGGCGTACACAAAAGAGATTTGAGTTGCTGTTTGACAATATAAGGATCTGCGGCAAATCTGCCCTCAGCAGCAGCATTACTTAACACCACATCAGAGCGAGTCCTCTCAACATAATTAATCACACTCACAGGTAAATCCTGAGATTCCTCCAGTGGAGTTGATTGTTGCACAATAACATCTTCTGTAGCTGTTCTTCCCGATTTGTTGGCTAAACCTCCCGTTACAGATGCTTGAGCAGAAATCAGCAATTTTCCTTCACTCAGCAAGATCAAAAATCCAGATTGCGCTCCAGCATTTTCAATGGAAATTTTCATCAATGAAGCCAGCAATTTATCGAGAAAAATTTCACTAGAAATTGCTAATGATGCCTTCATCACTGTAGCTAAATCTAGAGCCCGTGCATCGCTACCAGTAGAGGTATGAATAGTTGCATTTAAGGAATTTTTAAAGGTTTTATTAGCTATTACTGCGTCGCGTAAATAAGGATATTTTTCCTCTAAATCCTCCACTTTACGAATAGCACCCCAGCGTTTATAAGCAGAGTAAGATTCGCGTAAGTGGATGTTGGCATACTTCGGTTTATCTTTACTAAACCAAAAATTTGCTGCTAGTTCATTTGCCAAAGCTTCATGCTGAATATACTCATTTTTCTTAGCTAAAGATATAGCGCGATCGTAGAAATCAATTGCCTCTGATTCTTGACCAGAAATACGCCCCATTTCTGCTGCCACCAACAGGTACTTGTGCAGGAAATTTTCGGGACTGTTTTCTGCCCAGATTTTCATCTGCTTTTGATTAGATTCTAACTTCGCCCAATATTCCTTTTGCTCATCTTCTGAAACTTGAGAGTAAAGAGCAGCGAATATTAAAGACGCATAAAAATTATATTCTGTAACTGGAAAAATCCCGGTGATAAAACTCAGTTGCTTTTCCGCAGATAAAACCCATTTGAGTGCTTCATCTAGATTCCCATAACAATAAAAAACCTGAGCTTTAAAAATATTATAGAAGCACAGCGTGAAAAAGTTTTGATGTTCTTGGCAACTTTCGATATACTCTAATTCGGTGATTCCTTCGTTACTAAAATCATTTTTTTCTGAAGTCAGCTTACTTAAGTTACGCAGAATTAATTGCAATCCATTCAATGTATCCGTAACCATCTGATTTTTAGTCTTCAGCGAAAATTGTAAATAACTGGGCACTTCTGTCAGCAGTGGGCCAATATTTTTACCTTGAAAAAATGAGTAAATCGCTTTATAATTGAGAATATAGCCTGCATACTGTAAATCTCCAGAGTTCAAAGCGGCTTTATACCCTTCATTATTAAGAGGAATAGACTCTTTTAGATGTTGAAACCAGTAACTTAAAGCATTAGCAAATACAGTAGAAACTTTACCTTTAAGTTCCAAATTTCCAAATTTATCAGTTAGTTTCAGCGCCATTAAACCAAACTCGTAGGCTGATTTATACTCTCCAAATACTGCATTCAGGAGAATTCCATAATTAGCATAAGAGAAAGATGATTCAGGAGCATGACCGTATCTGAGAGAAAGATTAACTGATTTGAGGATACTAAAAGTCCACAAAGCAGGATTAATAAAGTAAGCCGATGGCAACAAATTATTGAATAATTTCAAGGCAACTTTTTTCTCCGGCAGCGTCATTTCAGGTTCATCTATTAACACCGCAACTTCTTTATTCCCTTGACTGGCTTTTGCTTCTGCAAATTCGGCTCCAATTGCCGCATCTAAACCATCTTCAGGCAAGTCAATTCCTAGCAAGGTAATAGCATTTTTCCCGGCTTTAACTGCTTCTTCATTTTTCCCACGCAAAGCATACTGTACGAGCAGAAGATTATAAATTTCTGCCTTTTCTAAATCCGATCTCGTCTTCTTCAGAGTTAGGTTGATAAATTCTTCGGATCGCTCGAAATTCCCATTTAAATATTCAACTTCAGCCCGTTCTTTATGCAAAGCTATAGCTAAGTCGTAATCTGCATTCCAAATATCTTCAGTTAAGCCGTCCATGCTGGCAGTTAAATATTCCCTAGCTGCAAAGTAAGCTGTTGCCTCTTTAGCTTTTCGCGCTGCTTCTAAGTTCAATATTGCTAATTCCATTTGTTCTTCTTCGTCTAGGATTAGCGACCTACCAACATTGAGATGATCTACTAATTCAAAAATTCTTTCGGATCTATATTCCTTCGGAGTATTTGCTAGGATTTGGCGACCAATTCTGAGGTGAACTGCTTTTTTTTGCGAATCCTCAATCAGGGTATAAGCTGCCTGTTGCACGCGGTCGTGCAAGAACTTATAATTGAGAATTAGTAAGGGGTAGTGAGTCAATTCTACGGACTTAGCTTCTAAGTCGGAAGTTGGGAGAATTAACCCTTCTTGAATCGCTGGTAAAAGAGCATGAAAAGTTTCCGATGCTTCTTTTTCATGTATAAGAGAAAGGGTATTTAAATCAAATTGGTTGCCCAAACAAGCAACAAGGCGTAAAATTTGCTGCGTTGATTCTGGGAGTTTCTTCAATTTTTGGATCATCAATTCTACTACATTATCCGTGATGGCGCACTGCTCAATATCAGAAATGTTCCATTGCCACTCACCTTTACTACCAGACTGCGGAGGAGAAAAAGTTAATAGGTTTTCTTGATAGAGAGTTTTCAAGAATTGATTGACAAAGAAAGGATTGCCATCAGTTTTACTAATTACCAATTCTGCAATTGGTTTTACTGATTCTTTATCGCTGTGTAAAGTCTCAGCAATCAGATTAGTAACGTGCTCAACATCTAACGGTGCTAAAATAATTTCGTTGATAATCGCTTCCTGGTTTCGCAGATTTTCCAGGGTCATCATTAAAGGATGTGTGGGACTGACTTCGTTATCGCGATAAGCACCAATTACAAATAAATATTTTGTCTCTCGATCGGAGAAAATTAATTCTATCAGTTTAAGGGTAGCAGAGTCAGCCCACTGCAAATCATCTAGAAAAATTACTAGAGGATGTTCCTGCTGACAAAATACCCGGATAAAGTTTTGAAAGACTAGGTTAAAACGATTTTGGGATTCAGTTGGCCCTAATTCTGCTACGGGAGATTGTTGGCCCACAATCAATTCTATTTCTGGGATGACATCGATAATAATTTGTCCGTTAGGGCCAAAGGCATTGCGGAGTTTTTCGCGCCATACTGTTAGCTGCGTTTCACTTTCTGTCAGCAATTGCCGCACTAATTCGGAGAAAGCGCTGACTACGGCTGAGTAGGGAGTAGTTCGCTTGTACTGGTCAAATTTACCCCAGATGAAATAACCATGTCTGTTGGTAATAGGTTTTTCTAGAAGCCTAACTAATGCTGATTTACCAATCCCAGAATAACCAGCAATTAGCATCATTTCGCCCCCCCTGCTCTCGGAGTAAGGGGTGTTGACACGCTCAAAGGCTGCTAGCAACGTTTCTATTTCTTTTTCTCTGCCATAAAGCTTTTTGGGAATTTGAAATTTGTCCGAAATATCTTGGCTACCGAGAGGAAATTCGGCAATATATCCAGAGGTTTGTAATTGAAAAAGACAAGATTCTAAATCAGCTTTAATTCCCCAAGCACTTTGATATCTTTCCTCAGCAGTTTTGGCGAGCAATTTCATTACAATGTTAGCAAGAGCTTGCGGAATTTCGGGTGTAATTTCGCGAGGAGAAATTGGCTGTTTAGCAATGTGGCAATGAACTAATTCCATCGCATCCGTAGTGTTAAAAGGCAGTTTGCCTGTCAGCAGTTCGTAGAAGGTTGCACCCAGGGAATAAAAATCAGTTCTGTAATCTACAGCTCGGTTCATTCTGCCCGTTTGTTCGGGCGACATATAAGCTAAAGTACCTTCTAAAATATTGGGATTTTTAATCTGGGTATTTTCGCGGGTCAATTCTGTAGCAATGCTAAAGTCAATGATTTTGAGCTGTCCAGTAGTAGGATTAACAACAATATTGGAGGGATTAATATCTTTATGAATAACATTTTTTGCGTGAATTTCTCCTAAACTTTCAGCAATTTTGATCGCCATAGTTAGGAATCCAAAAAATGTCAATTTTTGGGAGGACATGAATATTCTTAAGGATTCACCGCCAAAGTCTTCTAATATCATTACTAGACTGTTCCTAAAAGGTTGTAAGCTATAGGCTTTGACAACGCTATCTAGGTTTAGATTCTGAATAATTTCATACTCAAGTCTATATCTCGCAAGTTCTTCTGGTGCGGGATATTCTTCTTTTATAAGTTTAAGAATAACTGGTTGATTGTCCTGTTCGATGCGGCCGCGATAGACTAGGGATTTACTACTTTCGTAGATTAAAGCTATAACTGCAACGCCGGGAATCGCGATCATAGTGGGGTTCTCCCTGATTGAGTTTGATTTCTCGTTGCTATTGCTCATTATCACTCAAGGTTAATATAGATGAGCTTGATTGTGGGCGCTCCGCCCTATCTTACGTTTTTAGTCGCTTTCAGTGCTGGTTGATTGCTAAGGACGCTATATTTTCCGATAACAATGCCCGTTGCATCTGTTGCGATCGCACGACAATACTCATAATATCATTTTGTCGAGATAGCTGCAAAGTTTTTGGGAAAAAATACTACTTGCAAGATGGCTTTTTGCCATACTTGCTTCTGTTTCTGCTTCCTGAATCACGATATTAATTTGTTCGCTTAGAGCCTCTTCAATTTGTTTGTCCTGTTTCTGAAGCTGCTCTGGAGGGATGTAGGATTTTGCTACTTCTAAAATACGCTGGCGCAGCATACCTAGTAACTGATGTCTGACATCAGCACGAAAAGATTTGAGTTTAAGCAAGCGAGTCACTTGATACTGAGCTTGTAGTCCTACAGTAGCGGCAATTTCTCCCATAGTCCGTCCCTGACAATGAAATAGCTGAAGTCCCATCAAGAATTGTTTGATTTTATTGGGATTTTGACGCTGAAATTGCTTAATCCATAAGTTTGTCACTTGGGCAATTGCATCCTCTAAACAAAGTAAAAGTTCCTGGCGATATAATTTCAAAAACTCTGTTTGTTCATCTCTATTTTCCAAATTATTTAAAGTTTCTGTAGAATTCAAAATGTTAACTGCATAGCTATTTTCTGAACTATCTAAAGATTCATATTTGGGAGAACCTCCTCGCACAGAAATCCGGTAATTTCGCAATTTCGATGCTAGCTGCTGTAGCAGTAGCATCACCATTTTAGGTGAAAATTTCTGGCTGGTTTTAGTTTCTATAAATTCTGCAATTTGTTGCAGTTGCTCAGGTGTGGGTGGCTGGCACTGCCTCTTCCCTCCCGCTTGACGCTGCTGAAGTCTGGCGGTGCGGTAGACAGCATGATAAGCTTCTAAAAGTTGGCAAAATTGCTGGATTTCAAAGGATGTTAGTTGGTAAAAATCAGATAAAATTCGCTCTAGCTGTTTGGTACGAGTATCGTTGAGTATTGCCCAATCGCTGACCATATAAACACCGCGTTCTAGCAAGAAAGAATTTAATTCAGAATGATGTTTTACCCTTCTATAAGTCCAGGTGCTTAAACTGCTCTGTTCTGGATCGAAGCTTTCCAGAACGATCTTAGCAATTGATTTGTAGGAACTAGAGCCACGAGCTTCACTGGAGAACTTGTTAAATCTGCCATCTTCAGAGAGGACAAATGGCAATAAATCCTGGTAAGTGAAGCCGTGAGCCGCCCCAAATTGGGTTTCAAGATGTCGGCAAGCTTGCTCAATGTGATGGGAAATAAAGCAGAGCAAACAGCGTTCTGCAAATACAGATTTTTCTGATTGATGGGGAGGGGGAAATCTCATCCATTCCCGCAATTGGCGCTGAATTCGATCGTCAGGTACATCGCCTTGTGCAGTATCAGTACCTTTGAGAAATTCTGAAGCAAAAAAGGCTTTTACTTCGGCAATCACCTCGATTTTGCACCCTCCAGCAATATCAATTCTTACAAGTGTCCAGTATTTTGAAGCAGCACCCATAGCAATTACCCATTACCAGATGTATAGGAGAAGGCAGAAGGATTTAATCATCTACTTTAATCATCTATCCCTATTAGCCTGCCTAATTGACTTTCTGATAGTAGCCAAAGGCTGACAAAACTGCTGGGGGATGTTTTGAATAAATTGTGCGAGAGCTTCTGAAGGATTTTGCACTTGATAAGCAGACTGTAAAACATCTGACCACATCTGGCGCTCGGCAAAATAATTTGCTTTGGCATAAGCAATCTTTTCTGGCGTAGCTCCCTCTTGTTGCAATTGCCTTTCTAAGGTGTTTAAATCTGCGGTAATGCGATCGCGTTCCTCGGCGGGTACGATCTGGAATGAAACTTGGAAAGTGGGGATATCCTCCCCCTCTTCAAACAGTACCCAATCGTAACTTTCTCCCGGTTGCAGAGGTTGTCCGCTATAGGTGGCGCTGTTATTACTAGGCGCGAGTTTCTGACTCCACATTACTTGCTCGCTACGCCGTCGGCGCACCTCTATTTTTGATATATTTCCTTGCCATAGAAATAAAGGGCGATCGTTCCAAATTCTTATTTCTTCCCCTGACAGAGATTCGGGTGAGATGGTGCAGACGAGTTCAACTGGGCCCCGCGAACCTCCTGTTTCTTCCTTTCTAGGAGGTTCTTTCTCGTACAATTTATCCCAGGGTAACTGTTGTTCTTCTGTTTCTGCCATAGCATTTTGCACGGATAAATGTAGCAAAAACGGGGTGGAAATCAACGCTAAAGATAGCAAAAAAATGGTTAATCCCTTGTGAAATCTCATTTTGAATCCTTCAACAAACTATATCCCCAAAAACGTAAATCTTTGGCAGATTTTTTCTGATTTAATAATTTTACCAGTATGGGCAGGATGTAAATACTCAGCGTTGCAGCAGGTAGAACAAAAGGTAAAAGCACGGCAGCAGTAATGTAAAGTTGTAAGCTAATTAATCCATAAATGGTAGTTCCAATTAATATCGAACAAACTGCTTGCTCGCGATGTGCTAGGGCGAGGGCAGCCCCTTTTCCTAACAACACCGCTAGGCCGATCGTCCAGAGATCGGGAATAGGAATTACTAACCTTTTATGCAAGAAATGGTGTATCATGTAAGCGTGAGCTTCCCCACCAGTAAAATAGCGGCGCTGCTTGTGGCGGCGCTGATTGAACCAGTAGCTAAGTGCTGCGGGAATCCTAAAATTATCTTCCCCATCTCTAATTACCCCTGCTTCGCTATATCCTCCCGGTGCAATCAGCACAACTTGCTGCTGTAAATGCTGCAATTCCGGGGAATTAACTTCACTTTCCAGCAGTTGCCAAGCGGGGATATGCTGATAGATATATTCAGGGGGAACTGAAAAATCAATGATTGGTTGTAACCACATTTGCCCCCAATCATAAGATAAGCTGGTAATCGGTTGTAGTTGCGATGAAGGCGAGAATAATGTTTTGTAATTAAGGCCTTTTTCTCGATTAAGATATGCAATTGCTTCCGAGAAAAGTTCTGTCTTGCTGTCCAATCTAGGCGCAGGCAATTGAGACGAATCTTGATTTCCTGTTGCCAATTTTTGATTTGCTGCCACAGATGGCTGTGAATAAGCTTCTATGTTCAAATGATAAGCTAAAGCCAGCATATAAGCTAAGGGCATTTTTGCAGAACTAGAATTTTCTTCGGGTACTAATCTCATGTACCAGTGTACCATATTAATATGACCTTGAAAGCTCCAATTAGGGCTGGCAATTTCTGGGAGCACTTTTAGCCATCCTTCGGTATCGTCGCGGACAGATGCAAATACAAACCAAGTGGGATGAGGTTTTTGAACGGCGGTTTGTATAGATTTAGAAAGTATGCGATCGCTCTCCTCGTGGGGACGATCTAATAAATAATCAATCCCTACAACTTTAGCATTACTTGCCGCAAGCTTGTCAATTAAACTAGCTAAATATTGGCGATTCATCGGTTTGGGATTAGAAATTTTAGCCTTGCGGATTGACTTATCATCAATTGCTATTAATAGCACTTTAGGGGTAGCAACCATCGGTAGTTGTCGGGTAATGTCGCGATAAATTGCTTGTACTAAAACGCGCTTTTCTAGCAGCCCATCTTGTACTGGAAGTGACAAACTAAGGAATGTTAAAATTGACAGCGCGATCGCTTCTATCCGAGTTGGTAAAAGACGCTTAACAAATTCTCTAACCCCGTAAGGTTTAATTTGAAAGAAAACTGCTCCCGGATGACAAAATAGCGAAGGAACTAAGCAAGTAGAGGGATAAGTTAGGCTCTTTTCCAATCGCAGATATTGACAAGCACCGACTAAAGAATCTTGTACATCTTTGTGTTGGGCAAGTCCTTGGAGAAACCGAGCTAAAAATACCTGCGCTACCTGATTATGAATGGGTTCTCGCATCACCGCTACTTGACTTAATCCTAAATCAATTAACGAATTAGCAATGGTCAAACCGCAACAAGAATTGAATAGGGCAAACTTTAATCCCCGCTCTTTTGCTAAGAGAAGTTGAGGTTTAATTTCACTAATTGATATGCAGGTTTCGGGCGCGATCGCCAATTCTCCGCCCGTCATTGCTGTTTCATTGCTGTGTCCCGCAAAAAATAGTATATCCCAGCCTCTCTCATCGGCTAAAGCCTGACAAATATTAGCTTTCAATTCAGGAATATCTAATCCCGGTTGCCAACCTACAAACTTAATCTCAGCGATGCGAGAAAGGGAGCGCACTGCGGTGCGATCGCCCTGAAAATTCAATCCCGTATCATCTCCTAAAATTGCTAAAATTCTGGCTTTTTTTCCTCGTTTTTGTGGGGGATTTTTATCAGTTTCACTCCTAATATTTACAGGAGTCCGAACAATACGAATTTCCCCTAATCTCGGAAAATCAGCGCCGATTTCCCAAGATTCCCAAGGTAAGCGCTCGATCTCAATAGGATGACAAGTAAGGAATACATTAACATTTGAATTTTGGCTGCCAACAATTACCGACTCAGTAATTTCCGGTAATCTACTATTAGCAATTTCTGCTCGGATTTCAAATAAATCTGCACTTCGCAGCCAGTGATGAAATTCTGACAATAATCTAGCTTCGGCTTGAATCAGTCTAGCGTGCCAATCTATAGGTGGCGGTGCAATGCTACCACTAGCTTCTACCCGCCCTCTCAGAGCTGATTTGTAAAAGCTTAAATAAATTCGCTGCCACTCTTGATATAAAGTCGCGATTGATTCTGGATAATTTAACGTTGCAGACAGTTGTTGTCCTGTACCCCAAGACAATTCAAACAGACAATTTTGAGCAAAACGCTGAATTTTTAACCTAAAAATTGTCATCGATCCCTCTTTCTAATGAGGACGAAAAGCAAAGGGAGGTAATGTTAATCTTGCTCCATTGCTGAGGGCGAGAGTAACAGTAAATTGTTCGTCCCAGGTTCCCGCTACCAGACTGTAAAGATAGGGTTCAGCAGTGTTTTGGTTGAGGACTTGTTCAACCAGTACGCTTGTATTGTCACTGATTTGCATTCTTGTGCCTTCTGGGAGCCGAGTGCCAGAGGGGGAACCTCCTAATATTAACAGCAATTTCCACTCTGGAATATTTTCTGTTGACAGCATCGGCCAACTGAGGGCATAAAGCCGCAGGGAAATTGATGCTAGATTCAAGGTTTTGCAAGCTCCCCTCGCGGCTGCCGAAATTGCTGTACCCCGCCGCTCTAATTGGGTGACAATGGCTTCTAGTTCTTCAATGGGCGATCGCATTGCCGTCCCTCCAGCCACACCTAACTTTTCTGAATTGAAAGCGGGAAGCAATACCCAAGACAATTCTCGCGCTAAATCATCCATTTCATCTCGTAACCACAGCCCGACATTTAATATTCTCTGAGTTAATTTAGACTCTGGATGGGGGCGTATTGACTCTTGATATAGCCAATTTAAAAGCGGCGGATTTGTCAGTATTTCTGTTGCTTTTTCCCAAATTAATAGCTCCCATAGTTCTCGACTGCCAGCTCGTAACTGCGGCAATAGCGGAGACAATTGAGCCTGCATTATTGATAAGGTATCGATAGGGCGAACTGGGATAGAGGGGAGCGCGATCGCGTCTGGTTCTAAATACCGTAAATATAGCAGTAAATCATCAGAGTTACTATTAAAACAAGCCAAGGGAAAACGATATGTCCAGTCATTTTCTTGGGAAAAATTAACCGAATTAAATTGTTTGATTAATTGGTCGTAACTAATAAAACCAATAATTGTAGCTTCTTCAAGTTCTTCAGTTACTTCTACAACGACATAAAAATGAGCGGTAAATTCTGGCAAATCAATTGCAGCTCTAGGGATAGATACTTTTTCCTCTGTTAAGCTGCCAATTGCTAGTAAACAGATTTTAAAATCGCCTAATTTTAGATTGCAAGCTGCTTCAATTATATTAGCATATTGTGGCTGTAAAATCGAGCATTCTTCCTGATTTAACGCAATTTTAGGTATACGTTCTTCCGCCCACTGACGGAAAGTAAACAATGCTAAAACAGTCAAATAAGTTTGCCACTGCCGCCCTTGATTTTTAATTTTCTGGCTGATTTGGATTGCCTGGTTAATTGAGGCGGGAGCAAGTGGGATCGATTCTATTTGTAAGCTTTCAAAGTCAAGCTCAGAATTAGCTAAGTAATTTATCATTGGTTAATATCTCCTCCGAATTCAGCGTTGAAATAAAAGCTGTTCTGGCAGGTGAAGGTTCGTGCTGTCGATCTATATCTCCCAAAGTCTAGGGGGTATGCAAGAATAGTAGCAACAAGATTTACACATCGACCTATTTCTCATCATTCCCTTGCAGAGGAGGAGGTTGCGGGGTTGAGGTGGCATTACAAATAGTACAGTCTAGAGGCGTAAAAGCTTAGCTTGCCCGTTTTGTTTAAGCCCGTAGCAGCTTATCCAACTCTACTGAGCACTCCTTGATTGGGCAATTCTACTATAAAAGTTGTTTGAAGATTTGCAGATTCTACATGAATCGTTCCCCCTAAATGTTCTGCCAGCCTTTTAACTAATGCTAAGCCTAAACCAGTTCCGCCCTGCTTCCAAGGATCGGCACTTTTAATTCGGTAAAATTTGTCAAAAATTCTGGCAAATTCCTCAGTCGGAATCTCAGTCCCAAAGTTGGTTATTTTTAGTTGAACTTTACCTGGTTGAGCGCTAACGGTGACAATGATTTGCTTACCAGGAGGCGTGTACTTGCAAGCATTATTTAACAACTCGCTGACCAGACGATCCAGGCTAGAAATATCAGAAACTAAGGGAGGCATTTGTGTTTGTGGAAGCTCAATAATTAGCATAAGTTGCCGAGCTTCCGCGCGTTCTTGAAAACCTGCCACGAGTTGCGGTAGCCAATGCTGAATCTGAACAGTTTCTAACACTAAAGACTGCCTTCCCGCTTCTAGCCGTTGTAGATCTAACAAGTCATTAATTAAAGTAATTTCTCGATCGCATTCCCGCTGCAAAACTTCCAAGTATTGAGTTGCTTTTTGGCGGTGATGAGGTGATAGCTGATCCTGTTTCATACAGATTTCTAACATCCTAATTGCCATTTTCATGTTAGCAACTGGAGCTCGCAATTCGTGAGAAACTGTACTCAAAAAGTCATCTTTAAGCCAGTTGAGTTTTTCCAGAGATTTCACTTGCGCTTGGGCGGCTTCGTAGAGTCTGGCTTGGCGGATGGCGATCGCACATTGATTTGCTACCTGCTGCACCATTCGTATTTCTAATTCCTGGAAAGCGTAGTCTCTATCATTAATTAACCACAAATCACCGATCGCTCCTCGATCGTCAAAAATTGGGCAGGCTAGCATTGCCACTTTGCCGCGCACAGGATTAGGAATAATGTTGCAGAACTGTAAATATTGAGCTTGAAAAAGTAACTGGTAAATTTCTGGGTACTCTGCCATCAAAGCCACGCGACCTCGGTCGGAAAACATCGAATTAGTCCACTCATAACAGATGGTTGAAGTGTCAGCATCAAGGTCATATAATGAGGCATTACAACAGCGGACACCCAGCCCTATTCCTAATTCTTGAACAGCAATTTGTAAAATCTGCTTTTCATCCAGGGAATCGCGTACTTTATCAGTAATTCGCTTCAGCATTGCTTCAAAGTCGAGGGCCTGTTGCAGTTGGGCTGTACGGTCTTTTACTTGCTGTTCTAAACCCCTGTGGAGGCGTTGCGCGATCGCGCTCACCAAGCGCTCTCGTTCGGTCTGCTGGTAGAGAGCTATTTCTGCGGCTTTCCGCTTGCTAATGTCCATTGTTGTCCCTACCATTCGTACTGGTTGACCCTTTTTATCGCTATATAACTGAGTTTTTAAAACCATCCAATGAATGCTGCCATTACTCCAAATAACGCGAAAGTCAAAGTTGCAATTCTTCTTTTCTTGAACAGCTAAATTTATAGTTTGGCGTGCAAATTCGCGGTCTTCCTGATAAACGCATTCGAGAAAAGCTTCGCAGTTTCCTTGAAAAGGACTTGATGCTAAACCTAATAGTTGTTCAGTGTTATGATACCAGAGCAGTTGATTAGTTAGAATATTCCAATCCCAGATGCCCGTGTTGGCAGCTTCCAAGGCTAATCTTAATCGTTCTTCCTGCTGCTGTAGCGATGAATTAGCGAGTTTTATGTTAGTTATATCAAAGGCGATAGCTAAATATTGGAACGGTTTTTCACGAGCATCTAAAAAAGGAACAATTCTCACATCGAGCCAGAAATAGCTTCCATCTTTGGCTCTATTATGAATCTCTCCTTGCCAAACTTGCCCTCTAGAAATGGTTGACCAAATGCTGTTAAAGAACGCTTGAGAATGATTGCCAGAGTTAAGCAGACGCGGATCTTTTCCAATCAGTTCTTGCCTAGAATATTGGGAAATTTGACAAAAATTATCGTTGAGATCGTTAATAAGTCCTTTAGAATCTAGTGCTACCCAGATAGCAGTTCGATCTAAAGCAGATTTGAGGTCAGACAATCCTTTGACTGATGGTGGGATTTCTGAGTTAGCCTGTTGGTCGGACAAAAACTTGCCTTGACTGCTATTAGAACTTACAAAAATCTTACTTAGCAGACTTTTTAGAAGATTATTTAAACAAGCCTTGATATTAAGATAGGTAGTATCAAAAGGCTGTTCTACAATGGTCGTAATCAAGCTCATCATTAAAACTCCAAAGGGTAACGATTTTTATATTATTGCAACCTATCTTAAACATTTTTTGTATTTTTGATCTCATTCTTGAGTAGTAAGAAACTTAACTTAAAGGTAGAGAATTGAAAGTGCCATAACTTATTATTTATAATTCTACTGTGATTGTCGTCACTTGCATAAGTTTTCTCACATATTAGAGTCAGTCTGTAAGCCTTTAAGTAAGAGAATATACTTAAATCTAAAACGCCAATGACTGAAAAGCAGGCTAGCTCAGTCTTTTCCGTTCTGAATTCTACTAATTTCCTGGGCCTTCTACTTATAGAGGCAGTAGATTATGGAGTAGGCGATACCATGAAGACATTAAATCTAGAGGCATTGATACTTTTATTATTTTTGCTATGGTCTGTTTTTTGGATGCTTCAGTTATTCAGAAAAATGCTTGACCTCATCCTTCATCCTCAACCTTCCGTTATCGTAAGAGGTAGAGGCGGCAGTGCAGATTCCAGAGTCGGAGATGTCGGTGATTCGGGTTGGGGTGATTCGGGTTGGGGTGATTCGGGTTGCAGTGATGGAAGTGGTGGTGACGGGGGTGGTGGTGATGGAGGTTGCAGTGATGGAGGTGGTGGTGACGGAGGTGGTAGTGATGGAGGTTGCGGTGATTGATAATAACTAAATTTCTGGAAAAGCAACCTTGACAGATGATTACATCGAAATAATTGATCTAGTCCGGTTTGCTTTTGGGGGGCTGCATACCCTAGTATGATCTAGTCACGACTTGCTGCTTAATGACTGAATGGCGATCGCAATTGACTTTGGCACTAGCAACACCGTAATCGCTCGCTGGAATCAAGCCTCCCAGCAGCCAGAAACCTTGAGATTACCAGGTTTATCTCTGATCTCCGCGCCAAATCCGCCCCTAATTCCCAGTTTGCTCTATGCTGAGGACGCGGCTCAGGGTAAAGTGGTACTGGGTCAACAAGTGCGCGATCGCGGCCTCGACTTAAATGCAGACCCCCGATTTTTCCGTAACTTCAAACGCGGAATAGGCACTCCTATCCAAGGTTTTTTGCCAGAATTAGACGGTCAAATTGTCACTTTTGAACAAGTTGGTCAATGGTTTCTTAACCACATTGTCGGCTCAATTCGTGAATTGCCATTACCTGTAGATTCTGTAGTTTTTACCGTCCCGGTAGATAGTTTTGAAGCTTACCGCAACTGGCTAGGTAAAGTAAGTCAATCTTTACAAGTAGAACAAGTGCGGATGTTAGATGAACCCACCGCCGCCGCTTTGGGTTACGGTTTGGCAGATAGGGAAATTCTGCTAGTAATAGACTTTGGTGGTGGCACTCTCGACCTTTCTTTAGTTAGATTAGATAATTCTGAAGGTAAAAAACCTCTAGGCTTCATTCTTAAATGGGGCGAAAAACTCCTCGCTGAATCTTCAGGACAAAAGCTAAAAACCGCCCGTGTTTTAGCTAAAGCTGGGCAAAACTTAGGCGGTTCTGATATTGATAACTGGCTGGTAGATTATTTTGCCCAGTCGCAAGGATTGGCGAAATCTCCTTTAACAACTCGTTTGGCAGAACGCTTAAAAATTCAGTTGTCCCTGCAATCGAAGGCCACAGAAGTTTATTTCAATGACGAAACTTTTGATAGTTACGAACTAGAATTAGAGCGCGATCGCTTCGAGAATATCCTTGCCGAACATCAGTTTTTTGATAACCTGGACGAGTGCATGAATCAAGTATTGCAGCAAGCGCGTCGTCAAGGCATAGAAACGGCAGACATTGATGCAGTTTTATTAGTTGGTGGGACAGTCCAAATTCCAGCAGTTCAAACTTGGGTAGAGAAGTATTTTAACTCAACAAAAATTAGGTGCCAGAAGCCATTTGAAGCGATCGCGCACGGTGCTTTGCAACTAAGTCAAGGCGTAGAAGTGAAAGATTTTCTCTATCACAGCTATGGTATTCGCTATTGGAACCGCCGCGACAATTGTCACAGTTGGCATCCTTTGATTAAATCCGGCCAAGCTTATCCGATGAGCGAACCAATAGAATTAGTATTAGGCGCATCTATCGAAAGTCAGCCCAGTATTGAATTAATTGTAGGGGAATTGGGAGCGGAAACTGGCGGCACAGAGGTTTATTTTGATGGCGATCGCTTGGTAACTCGTCAGTTATCTGGGAGGACATCTGTACAAGCACTTAACGATCGGGAGGGCGCACGCAGTATTGCTCAGTTAAATCCGCCTGGGTATCCGGGAAGCGATCGCATTAAAATCCTATTTCGAGTGGACAACCAGCGATTTTTGCGAATGACAGTAGAAGACTTGTTAACAACCCAAACCCTATTAGAAGATAAACCTGTTGTACAGCTAAGTTAGACTAATTGGTAATTGGTAATTGGTAATTGGTAATTGGTAATTGCTAATTGCTAATTGCTAATTGCTAATTGCTAACAACTAACAACTAACAACCAACAACTAACAACTAAGATTTATGTACTACCACAGGCGTGCCTACATCAGCCCATTCAAATAGCCATTTAGCATGATCAACTGCAACATTTGTGCAGCCGTGAGTCACGGGATTGCCAAACAAATTATGCCAATCAGCCCCGTGAATTGCATTACCACCGTCGTAATACATTGTATAAGGAACATTGGGTAAATCATAGTCATCCCCAGTCATCCGGGTAGTTACGTACTTAGTTTGAATAGCAAAAGTTCCAACGCGGGTAGGAGTTGATGATTTACCTGTAGAAACAATAACTGCATAAACTGCTTTATTACCTTCCCAAGCTACCAATCGCTGCCGGGATAAGTCAATTTCAATCCATCGTTGATTGGATTGTTGTAACTGCATAATTCTATAAGCAATTTTGTTGTGTGCCTCGTTTGCCGTTGCCGGAGTTGACGCGCCACACAAAGCGGAAATGCTCAAAGCACTACAAGCACACAAAGTTACAGCGCGACGCAACCAAATTGAGCTAATAATGTTTTTCATTCTTCACACCTCTGAGGTTTGGAAAACTAGATAATTTCAGGGTTTCCCATTTACATAATATAGCTAAAGATTTTATCCTGATCGCAGGCAACTTATCTGTTATAGCATTCTTGCCTAATCTTTACCCTTCAGGTTAAATTCTTTACAAGATTACGAGCCAACTGTGCGATCGCGTCCCAATCTCCAGTTTCTACTAGCTGTTGAGGAAACAAATCCCCTGCCAAACCCACCGCGATCGCGCCTGCTTCGATAAATATTTTAGCATTTTCCAGAGTAACACCTCCAGTAGGAATTAGGGGAATATTACCCAGTGGCCCTTGCAAACTTTTAATGTAGCTAGCACCTCCTGTTGCTGAGATGGGAAAAACCTTAACACAGCTAGCGCCAGCTTGCCAGGCGCTAACTATTTCCGTAGGCGAGAAAGCACCAGGAATTATTGGTATACCTGCATTAACTGCGGCTTCAATCATAGCTAAATCGGTGTGGGGAGTAAAGAGAAATTGAGCGCCACACTCAACAGCTCGCTCTAGCTGCTCTAAGTTTAAGAGCGTACCAGTACCAATTGTAAACTCTGGCAATTCCGAGCGCAATTGGGAAATTAGCTCAGGTGCGCGATCGCTGTTCCAGGTAATTTCAATTAACTGAATTCCTCCCTTTGCTATAGCTTTAGCCATCAGCGCTCCCAGTTCCATTTTTGGGGAACGTATGACCGCGATCGCGCGGTGTTTTTGCAGTAGTTTTAACCAATATCGATCGTTCATGCTAATTTATTATAATATACATATTCACTATCAAAATTGTGGAAGTTGGTCATCGCCGGGAAATTTACGAAAGATGAATGAGTGCGATCGCGTCTTGCTTCTCTCTTTAAAAGCTATCCCCGCACTCAATTACTTATTTAAGCTACTCTCAGTGTAACAGCCTCTCGGCATTACCGTTCTCTACAAAAAAAGGTAAACTGGTATAGTCGTGTATGCTGTGGGTATCACCCCCCTGCGGCAGATTTTCGTGGAGGCTTAATGAATAATTTTGATGCAGCTACTCCTCTCAAGTCCCAAGGAGTTAGTCGCTTATTAACGCAGTTTCTTTGGGCTAACCTATCGTTAGCCATCATTTCCCTAATTTTCTCTTTGCTTAAAGTAATAGCACCGACTATTTCTGAGGCGCTTCAAGGTCTGCAAGAGATTTTGCTATTTGTTGCACTTTTTATAGGCTTGGTTGCGTTAGTGCTTTGGCTAGTATGGCTATATCGTCTGCACGTCGATCTCAAGGTTCTCTTCAAGGATTATCCCATCACGCCAGGAGGAGCCCTTGCAAGATTTTTGATCCCCATATACAGCTTTTGGGGAATTTGGAATACACTATCAACATTTGGCAATACATTTAAGCAGGAAGGAGGGGAATTGGTAAAGTGGGCCGAGCAGCTAGATCCGCTAATTGGAGGGTTTTACGCTTTAACTATTGGCTCAAATATATTGAACCGGGAAATGTCAAGAATGCAAAGACAGAATTCAGAAATAGAGCCTTTATGGTTCTTAGTTAGTGATATAGTCAGCGTGTTTTTATCTGTCGTGGTACTGCAAATGGTAAAAGTTATGAAAAGTGCCATTGCTGAAAAAGCCAGACAACCGCAAATTACACCCTCTCCATAATGGCTAATGGCTAATGGCTAATTGCTAATTGCTAATGGCTAATGGCTAATTGCTAATTGCTAATTGCTATAGCAACCGCCAAGACGGTTAGGACATTTTGAATAGCTGAAACCATTGATTCTATTCCCTTCTTCCCCTAGCCCCTAGTCCCTAGCCCCTAGCCCCTAGCTATTTACTTCGTCTCCATCCAATTTTGCCCCGCATGAATATCAACCACTAGCGGTACACTTAACTCTACAGCATTTTCCATTGTATTCTTAATTTTATGCTGCAATTCTTCCCACTCATCGGGCGGTACTTCCAACACTAATTCATCATGAACTTGTAATAGTAAACGCGCCTGACGATCCTTCAAGATATCATGCAGTTTCACCATTGCCACCTTAATAATATCAGCACTGGAGCCCTGAATTGGAGCATTAGCAGCAGCTCGTAAAAGTTGTGCGTCATTCTGACCTATATTTTTGAGAGTAGCCAGGTTAATGTCTTGAACATCAGAGTCTTTCAGTTTGCGGACACTTTCGCCCTCGAATTTGAAATAGCGGCGACGGCCTAGAATTGTTGAGACGTAACCTTGCGCGATCGCATCCTTCTTGACCCTATTCAAATACTCAAAAACCCTAGAATACCGCTGATTAAACCTCTCAATAAACAGCTTAGCTTGCGTCGGACTCACCCCTTCCACAGACCGTGCAAATCTCTGCGCCCCCATTCCATAAATTACGCCAAAATTAATCGTTTTGCCCAACCTGCGCTCGTCCGGCGTTACTGTTTCCTTTTCAAATAAGAGTTTAGCAGTCACAGTATGCACGTCCTGATTCGTTTTGTAAGCTTCAACTAACACAGGTTCTTGAGTTAAATGAGCCAAAATTCTTAACTCAATTTGAGAATAGTCAGCAGACACCATCAGCCAGCCTTCTTTAGGCAAAAATGCCTTGCGAATTTGTCGAGAAAATTCAGTGCGGATGGGAATATTCTGCAAATTTGGATTAGAAGAAGATAGCCTCCCCGTCCCCGTAGCGGCCTGATTAAAATCTGTATGCACCCGTCCAGTATCAGGACGCACTAACTGCGGGAGTGCATCCACATAAGTTGACTTTAACTTTGATAAAGTGCGATGCTCCAAAATAGTTTTGACTACCTCGTGATCGTCTTGCAACTTTTCCAAAACAGCAGCATCAGTAGAATAGCCGCTTTGAATTCTTCGGGATTTTTTGATATCTAGTTTTAGAGTTTCAAACAACAGTTTGCTTAACTGTTTTGGCGAACTCAAACTAAATTCTTCCCCAGCGACTTCGTAGGCTGTCTGCTCAATTAATTGTAATTTATTTTCTAGCTCCTGTGATAGTTCGTTGAGATACTCTGTGTTAATGCGAATACCCTTATATTCCATCTGAGCTAAAACAGGTTCTAGAGGCTGTTCTACTTTTATTAACAACTGTTCTAAAGACGCTGTAAGCGGCTTTTCTGCATCAAGTTCTTCTAGTTTTTCGCGAAGTTTACTTACTAGCTGGAACGTTGTATAGACATCCATACCGCAGTAGTTAGCAACAATCGGAATGGCTAAATCTGCAATTGTTTGCTCTTTAGAGACTAAATCTTTATAACTTTTTGCAGTTAACTTGGGATCTTCCAAGTATTCCTTACACAGAGCAGTAAGGTTGTGACTGCCTTCGGGATCGATGACATAACTAGCTAACATCGTGTCAAATACTACGCCAGCTAATTTGATTCCCTGACAACGCAGAATTAAGCGGTCAAATTTAGCATTCTGCAAGGCTTTAGGATAATTATTGTCTTCTAAAATTGGACGCAATGCTTCTAAAACTATGGCTTTATCTAAATTTTGACCAGTTTTATGTCCTGTAGGAATGTAAGCTAAATCTGCTTCCCCAGTTCCCCAACAACAGCCAATTCCTACTAATTCAGCGTCTCGCGGTTCTAAGGCTGTAGTTTCAGTATCCCACGCAACAGGTGTGGCTGAATCGGTGAAAGTTCGCAATAGTTGCACTAATTCGGTTAGCTGTTCAGGAGTATGAATAATCCTCGGTTTAATGGGCAAAATTGCCTGCTGTTGAGCCTCTCTGGTATCCTCTAAGTTCCAAAACCAGCTTGCATCATCTTCATTGTTTGATAAAGAGCGATCGCTATTTTCTTTACTAACTCTATCTTCACTAATTTCAGTCTTGATTGTGGTGCGATTGTCCTGATCTACCTCTTCTATTTTCCGACTGGAAGCCTCCTCTCCACTCTGTTCTACACCGCCAAATCGCTTCTGAAGTTGCTTGACTTTATTTAAAAATGTCTTAAACTCTAATTTTTCTAAAACTGGTATTAAAGCTGCCTCGTCAAAACCAGCAAGCTTGCATTCTTCTAACTCAATTTCCAAGGGTACATCACATATAATCTTAGCAAGATGCTGGGAATGATAGGCCTCGGTTTTTCCGTCTTCCAGCTTTTTCCGCACAGCTCCTTTAACCTGATCTAAAGAAGCATAAATCCGATCGAGAGAGTTGTAAGTTGTCAACAACTGCACAGCGGTTTTTTCGCCAATCCCTCTCACTCCAGGGATGTTATCAGAGGCATCGCCGCACAGAGCTTTATAATCAACTACTTGATCGGGTCTAATTCCCAGTTTTTCAATTACTTGTTCTGGGCCGTATTCTTGACCTCTTCCTGTACCACCGCGCCCGAAAGAGTCTCTACCGAGACGTAAAACGCTGATATTTGCGTCTGTATTAACAAGCTGAAATAGATCCTGGTCGCCTGTAAGAATTTTAACGCAGAAACCTGCTAAACTCGCTCTTTGTGCTAAGGTTCCTAAGACATCATCGGCTTCATAACCAGGAGCAGTTACTATTGACAAATGGAAGTAACTTAATAGTTCTTGAAGATTTTTGAGGTCAATAATAAAATCTTCGGGAGTTTCAGTTCTGTCTGCTTTGTAGGTATCGTCAGCTTCGTGGCGAAACGTAGGCAAACCGAGGTCAAAAGCGATAGCCATATACTCCGGTTCCTCTGCCGCCATCACCTCTAAGAGCGACTTGAGGAAACCAAAAGATGCACTCGTGGGAATACCTGTGGAAGTCCGCAACCCCCCATCTCGACTTTTGGCAAAGGCGTAGTAGGAGCGAAAAGCCAAGGAGTGGCCGTCAACTAGGACGAAAGTAGGAATTTGATTTGCCAACACAGAAATAGACACCAATAGCGCGAGACAATAGTTCTATTCTAACGAATTATAGCAGCAGGAAGATGGAAGAAGGAAAATACAGGAAAAATCAATGGTTTTAGGAGTTGACAAGCTTTGTTTCGCCTTGAGGATTGCTATATCTCGCCCTATGGCAATTAAAAATTAATGAAGGGGGTATGGAAACTCTAATTAAGTAGAGGCCGGCAGGATTTAGTTATCTTCTACACTAGGCAAACATTGCCCTTTTTTTAACAATTCTTCAAATTCTTTATTGGTAAGGGCTTTACTAAAAAAATAACCTTGCATCTCATCACATTCATATTGATAAAGGAAATCTAGTTCTGCCTGGGTTTCCACACCCTCAGCAATCACTTTCATATTCAAACTGTGTGCCATTTGAATAATCGCTTTAGTAATTGCGGCATTCTTGGGATCGTTTGTGATATTGCAGATAAAACTGCGGTCAATCTTAATAATATCAAATGGAAAACGTTTAGGATAGCTTAAAGAGGAATATCCCGTGCCAAAATCATCAACCGCTATTTTAATTCCAAGGGTACGCCATTCAGTCATAGCCTTAGTAGCAGCCGATTCATTTTGAATTACTAGACTTTCTGTTACTTCCAGTTCTAAATACTTAGGATCTAGTCCTGTTTCTTTTAATATCTGCCTTACTCTTTCAGCAATATTTTTCTGATTGAACTGACGACCTGACAAGTTGACTGCTATCCGCAAGGGGGAAAAATCTGATTCTTGCCAAATTTTAGTTTGCTTGCAAGCAGTTTGCAGCACCCATTCACCCAGTGGAATAATCAAACCCATTTCTTCAGCAAGGGCGATAAATTCATCGGGGTAAACTAAACCTCGTTCTGGATGATTCCAGCGTAATAGGGCTTCAGCACCAACAATCTTACCTGTCTTAAGTTCGACTTGAGGCTGATAGTAAACTTCAAACTCTGAGCATTTAAGGGCATTCCGCAGGCTGGTTTCCTGAATGATTTGGTTGATAGATACTATCGATGATTTTGAAGTATAAAACTGATAACTATTTCCGCCCTGCTGCTGAGCATAATACATGGCTGCATAAGCATTCTTCAACAATTCGTCTCCCTTAGTGCCGTCACCGGGATAGAAAGCGATGCCGATACTGGCAGTGACATAAACTTCATAGCCATCAACAACGATGGGATCGGAGATCATATCTAAAATGGTTTGAGCGACATTGCCAGTATCTTCTTTTTCTTCAATTAGCGGCATGATAATCGCAAATTCAGCAGCTTCTAAACGGGCAACCATATTAAAGTTAGGATTGCAGTTAGTGAGCCTTTGACTAATAATACGGAGTACGGAGTCACCGATAGAATGCCCTAATGTACCGTTGATTTTGTTGATCCGATCCACGCTGAGAGATACAATCGGAATTAGAGTCTGAAAAGCTTTTTGTTTTTCTAATATCTGATTAAGCCGCTCTCGCAACAACGAGCGATTAGGTAAATTTGTTAAATAGTCATACTGATGCCGATGCAGAGCAATTTGGATAGCTGAATGCAAGTTTTTTTCTTCAAATGGTTTGACAACATAGCCGAATGGTTTTGTCGCATTGACCCGTTGTAAAGTGTTATCATCGGCATAAGCTGTTAAATAAACAACTGGTATTTGGAAGCGCGATCTGATTTCTTCTGCTGCTGTTATGCCGTCCATTTTTCCTTGCAGATGAATATCCATTAACACCAAATCAGGCTGCATATCATCGGCTGCTTGAATGGCTTCTTCTCCAGAAAATACTATAGCGCTAATGCTATACCCTAGAACTTTTAAACTATCTGCAATGTCCTCGGCGATGATGCTTTCATCTTCAACGATGAGGATCTTAGCTCTTGACATTAGTTTCACTCCCCTGCTGTAAGTTTTGCATTGTAAATGTAATTGCTATCGCAGTTCCTTTACTGCTATTTAGTTCAATAGTCCCTCTGAGTTGATTAACTAAAGAACACACTAATCTCAGTCCTAATGAGCAGGAATTGCGGAAATCCAAGTTAGCTGGAAATCCAATGCCGTTATCCCGAACGGTCAGCATAAATTGCTGATTTGTGACTGAGCATTCTATATAAACTTCTCCTTTTTGCCGATCGATAAATCCATATTTAAGAGAATTGGAAACCAATTCGTTGATAATTAATCCACAGTGAACTGCTGTGTCAATATTGAGATAAACTACCTCGATATTCATCCTTAATTTAACTCCCTTTTCATTTACTTCATAAGCCTGAAATAAATTATTTGCTAGGTTATGGATGTATTCAGCAAAGTTAATCTTTGATAAGTCTTGGGATTGATATAATTGCTCGTGAACGAGAGCCATTGACCGAACGCGATTTTGGCTTTCTTTTAACATTTCAATTGTACGTCGATCCTGAATGTATCGCGATTGAAGTCTGAGCAGACTAGAAATAACCTGGAGATTGTTTTTAACGCGATGGTGAATTTCTTTAAGCAGGACTTCTTTCTCTGCTAAGGATGCCTTAATTCCCTCTTCACTTCGCTTTCGCTCGGTAATATCGCGCACTACTGCTTGCAGCACTTTTTTGCCGTCGATTTCCATTGCAGAGAGTAAGACTTCTCCGGGAAATTCTGAACCATCAATGCGTTGGTGTAGCCAATCAAATCGGTTGCTACCTGTCTCCATAGCTACAGCAATGTGTTGTTTTACTAAACTTTCTGAATCTTCTCCTCCTGGCTGAAATCGGGTCGAAAAGTCTTTGGGTTGCTTCCCACACAAATCCTCTTTGATAGTACAGCCAAATATTTTTAGGGTGGCGCGGTTGCAGTCAAAGAAACCTTGTTCGTCAAGGAGCATTACTGCGTCGTTGGTGGCTTCGTATAAGCTGCGAAATTTGCGTTCTGACTCTTGGATAGAGGCAATTAATTGGGTCTTTTGTGCTTCTACTCGCTTGCGCTCTAGGGCGTTGACGAACATTTCGCCGACAATTCGCAGTAAGGTAATGACATCTTCTGACCAAGCTTTTTCTAATTGCACGGCATCTAAGCCTAAGAATCCCACCAGGGAGCCGCGATGAGTCATTGGCATCACGATCAGAGATTGGATGGACTGCGATCGCATAATGGCTTTGGTAGTCCGCTGCGATCGCGGCAATTTGGCGACACTGGGAATATTAATAGTTTCGCGCTGGCGGATTTGCTCTTGCCACCAGTGCAGAGCTTCCACTGCTATGCCTTGACGTTGGCGAATTTGCGGGGCAATGTTAGGAGCGCACCATTCGTGACTATTGTTGAGCTTAGTGCCGTTGTCATCGAGCAAAAAGACGTAACTGCGATCGACACCGCTAAAAGTTGCGATTGTTTCCAGCGCTCGGTTAATACCGCTATCAATTTCTTCTGGTCTTAAGTTGATAAAATGAGTAGAAAGAGTCGCGATCAATTGCTCAAATTCAACTCGATATCGCAGCGCTTTCTCTGCTTGTAGATGTTCCACAATTTCTACTACTAACTGATCGTTAGACTCCTTTAAAGCTGCTGTCCGCTCATCGACTCTAAACTCTAGCTCTATCTTTGCTTCTTGCAGGGCTGCTTCAGATTTATGACGCAGCGTAATGTCAGTAGAAACACCGATTACTCCCAAAACTTGACCATCTCGATCCCGTATCGGAGTTGCTTGACTTTCGTATACTAAATCCCCCATTTCTGCAATCCAACTGTGCTCGTTGCCTGCACGTACAAAGGCGATGCTTTCCAAAATATTTGGATGGTTGCAATATAAATCAAAAATTGACTGACCGACGAGTTGATCGGGCTGAAGGTCTGAATTTTCTAGCCCTTTGCCATCAAAAAGTGTGAATATGCCCTCACCATCCAATGCCCAGAGGACAATTGGCGCTTTGGAAATGACTGCGTGCAGGTGTACTTGGCTTTCTTGGAGAGCATCATTGGTCTTTTTTAGTTGCTCTCTCTCGCGCTCTAGTTGCTGGCGGGCACTGTTTAATTCGCCAGTCAATTGCTCTACCTTATGCTGCAAGGTGGCAGCGATGCCAGATATTTCTGTGGGAGCAAGGGTGCGACAAAAGGATGGGTTGGGGTGTAGCATGGTTAATTTGCGATGCACTCTTACTATGAGTACAGCCTCTATTTTAAAGATAAGCTTTGCAAGTAAAGTATTAAAGTTAGCTGCGACACTTATTCTTGACAAAAAAAATGCCTCTGGGAACAAAGGCAGACGATCGTCAATGTCGCATTTATGTAAATGTACTTACGTATAAAAACGGAGACAGCCTTGGCAAATTCAGCTTTAATAGTATTTTCACTCGTATTTCCACAGATCCCACTTACTCAACCGTTTAAAATTTCGAGCTTGTGTTTTATTTTTTTAAGATAAATTACGCTCTGATTAAATGTATAAAGGTTTGTATTTAAGGAGAAGTAAACTCAAGATAGTGTTAGAGTTGAAGTGGTAATGGAGAGGAATTACCAATTATCAATTACAATTACCAATTATTAAAATGAATTTTTGCAGCGATAATGTTACGGGAGTTTCTCCAGAAATAATGGCAGCGATCGCAGCCGCCAATGACGGGGCTACTATGCCCTACGGAAATGACGAATGCACGCAGAATTTGCAAGGCAAATTTTCCGAACTATTTGAGACACCCGTCACAGTTTTTCCCGTAGCGACAGGCTCCGCCGCCAATGCTCTCGCTCTCTCTGTTATTTCTCCTCCTTATGGAGCAATTTATTGCCATGCCGAATCTCATATCAACGTCGATGAATGCGGCGCACCAGAATTTTATACTGGTGGTGCAAAGCTAGTAACACTAACAGGAAATAATGCCAAAATTGATGCTGCTAACTTAGCAGCAATACTCGATCGAGCCGGTGCAGGATTTGTTCATCATGTACAACCTGCTGCTGTCAGCATTACTCAGGCAACAGAAGCCGGAACTATTTACAATCCTGATGAAATTTCCCAAATTGCTGAAGTAACTCACGCTTACAATTTACAATTGCACATGGATGGAGCGCGGTTTGCAAATGCTGTCGCCAGTCTCGGTTGTTCTCCTGCCGATATTACTTGGCGGGCTGGCGTTGATGTACTTTCATTTGGAGCTACTAAAAATGGCGCAATGGCAGCAGAAGCAGTAGTATTTTTTAATCACAAATTGGTGCGAGATTTCCAATATCGCCGCAAGCGCAGCGGTCATCTTTTCTCAAAAATGCGGTTTCTATCAGTACAGCTAGAAGCATATATTAAAGATAAGTTGTGGTTAAGAAATGCAGCGAAAGCTAACGAAATGGCAGCCCAATTAGTAGAAGGAATCGCGGGTATTTCTGGGGTGAAGCTTGCCTATCCAGTAGAAGCAAATGAAATTTTTATTGAACTTCCAGAACCAGTAATTAAAGCGCTTTTATCCGAAGGATTCGAGTTTTATCGTTGGCATCGTGAAGATGCGAATATTGTCCGACTTGTCACCGCTTTCAATACGCAGGAAAAAGATATTATTGCTTTCATAAAAACTGTCAAAAACTTTGCACAATAACTCGAGCAGTTGTTTTATGCTTTGGGAGCATACAGTTTTGAGTAAGTTCTGATAATGCTATAGTATAAAATAAATAATATCATTGTGAGCTAAGCTCGATCGCAGTTGCGAGGGTACGAAGCTTTTTCCTTATCCCTGCGATTGCTTCACTTCATTTCTGTTTACTTCGTGCCTCTGCTAACGATCTGAACTCCAAATACAGTCCTCGATTGACAAATTGTGGTTGTTATGCACCTGTTTATGAAATAAATAATTAACAATTAATAATTAACAATTATTATAGATGAAAAAAATCCCTGTTTTTACTATTTGCATTTTCTCTTTAGTTTGCGGTTCCCAAACCCCAAAAGCCTTGGCAATTACTCCTGAAACATTTGCTAAAGCAGAGGTAAGGCAAACGCCAGCTTTAAATAGAGTGGCGGCCTTAGAAAAACAGGCACAGCAACTTTATGAAACGGGACAGTTTGCAGATGCGATCGCGGTATTACAGCGCTTAGTTACCGATTATACCGCCCAAGGCAATCAATTAGGTCAGGCAAGGGCTTTAAGAAATCTGGCACTCGTCTATCATCATGCTGGAGAAAGAACTAAAGCAACGGCTGCAATTACAGACAGTTTCAACCAACTAAATCAAATAGAAAATACCGCTGAGAGGACAAAAATTTTCGCTCAAATACTAGAAGTAAAAGGACAATTAGAATTATCTGCTGGCAATTCCGAACAAGCCCTAGAAACCTGGAAAAAAGCCGCAGAAACATACAAAGAAATCGGCGATGCTACAGGAGTTACTAGGAACCAGATTAACCAAGCTCAATCACTACAGGTATTAGGGCTATATAGTCAAGCTCTCAAAATGCTAAAGACTGTGAAAGAAACACTGAAAAACCAACCAGATACGCTACTGAAAGCCAGAGGATTTCAGAGCTTAGGCGATGCGTTGCGGATAGTGGGAGATTTGAATCAATCTCAGGAAGTTTTACAGCAAAGTTTAGCAATAGCTGAAAAATTAGAATCTCCCGAAGCCTTGACAGCCGCTATGATTAGCTTGGGTAATACATTTAGAGTACAGCAAAAACCGGAAGCAGCTTTAGATTTTTATCAGCGGGCAGTGAAAGCATCTCCTACACCTTTACAGACAATTGAAGCGCAACTAAACCAACTGAGCCTTTTATTAGAGCAAAAGCAATGGTCAGAAGCCAAAATTTTATCACCTAAAATCGAGTTTTTACTTGCCAAATTACCTGCTAGCAGGACAGCAGTTTATGCTATAATTAA
Source organism: Kamptonema formosum PCC 6407 (assembly GCF_000332155.1). GTDB lineage: Bacteria > Cyanobacteriota > Cyanobacteriia > Cyanobacteriales > Microcoleaceae > Kamptonema > Kamptonema formosum. The sequence continues at coordinate 2,673,550 of NZ_KB235903.1, forward strand.
TTTAGCTCACAGCTTAATTAGGATTGAACAGCAAGGCGAAGAACAGCAGCAGATCGCCAATTATCAAGAGCCTGCTCAATTATTAGCAATGGCAGTAAAACTAGCTCAAAGCTTAAAAGATAGAAGAGCAGAAGCTAATGCTCTGGGAAATTTGGGCAAGCTTTACGAACAGAATCAACAATGGGCTGACGCGAGAAAATTAACTGAAAAAGCACTACTTTTAGCGCAAGCGGTGAATGCTGCGGATATTGCCTACCAGTGGCAGTGGCAATTAGGAAGAATTATGAAAGTTCAAGGAGAGCGAGAAGGCGCAATTACTGCTTATTTCTCCGCAGTAAAAACCCTCCAGTCTCTTCGTAGCGATTTAGTTAGTATTAGCTCAGATGTACAGTTTTCATTTACAGAAAGTGTAGAGCCAGTCTATCGAGAGCTAGTAGGTTTGCTGTTGCAACCGCCTCTTAATTCTTCACAAAGTCATGGAGTTGTAGATCAATTAGCATTAATTCAAGCGAGGCAAATAATAGAAGCATTACAAGTAGCTGAACTTGACAACTTCTTTCGAGATGCCTGTTTAGATATCAGACCAGTTCAAATCGACCAAATCGATCCAAAAGCAGCAGTTTTTTATCCGATTATTTTGCGGGATCGCCTAGAAGTAATTGTCAAACTTCCAAACAAACCTCTACTTCACTACACTACCTTTGTATCTGAAGAGCGAGTAGAAGAAATACTCATAAAACTGCGGGAAGGACTAACAAGAAGCTTAATCCGGGGGGTCTTAAAAATCTTATTGGAACCGTCGCAACAAGCTTATGACTGGTTAATCCGTCCCATCGAAACTGACTTAGCAGCGAGTGGCGTACAAACTTTAGTATTTGTCTTAGATGGTTCTCTGCGGAGTATTCCGATGGCCGCTCTTTACGATGGCAAGCAATATTTAGCTCAAAAATATAGCATTGCAATAGCTCCTGGTTTACAACTGGTAGACGCTAAACCTTTAGCAAGAAATAGCCTCAAAATTCTCACTGGTGGCTTAAGCGAATCTCGCCAAGGGTTTGATGCACTTCCTGGCGTTGAGACTGAATTGCAACGGATCGCGGCAGAAGTTCCCAGTACAATTCTGCTAAATGAATCTTTCACCGAAGCCAACTTAAAAGCAAAAATTAATTCGTTTCCTTTCCCAGTAGTTCACTTAGCAACTCACGGCGAATTCAGTTCTAAAGCTGAAAATACATTTATTCTTGCTTGGGACGAGCGAATTAACGCTAAGGAATTAGATAGTTTGCTAAGGGGAAATACAAGGACGGCCCGCCCTATTGAATTGCTAGTGCTGAGTGCTTGCAGAACTGCTGTTGGAGATAAGCGGGCGGCTTTGGGATTAGCGGGGGTAGCTGTGCGGGCGGGAGCTCGGAGTACGATGGCATCTTTGTGGTATGTGAGCGATGAAGCGACTGCTTTACTGATGACTAAATTTTATGAAGAATTAGCCAAGAAAGAAGTGACAAAAGCTGAAGCTCTCCGCCGTGCTCAGCAGGCGATTTTCCAGGATAAAAGATTTTCTCATCCTTATTTCTGGGCAGCTTTTGTTTTAGTTGGTAATTGGTTGTAATTTGTAATTTGTAATTTGTAATTTGTTAGTTGTTAGTTGTTAGGACTTGCTTAGGTGTTAGAGCTTACTTAGGGATAACTTGTCATTGCGAGCGTAGCGAAGCAATCGCAAGGCTTTGGGATTGCTTCGGGCAATATCCCGCAACTGCGCTTCGCTTGGCTCGCAATGACTATTTTTTTCAAAATTAATTGTTTTGATTGAGATACTTAACACCCCATTCGTGCATGGCATCGATGATTGGTTTGAGACTTTCTCCCAAAGGTGTTAACGAATATTCGACTTTTGGAGGAACCTGCAAGTATATTTCGCGATGGACAATACCATGCGATTCCATCTCCCGCAGTTGTTGTGTCAACATTTTTTGAGTGATTCCTTTTAAGGCGCGTTGTAGCTCATTAAAACGCTTCACCCCTTGAAATAACTCGCGCAGAATTAAGACCTTCCAGCGCCCACCAATCACGTCTAACGTTCTTTCTACAATACAACTGGCTCTCTCGGTATCTGTGTTGGTTTGCATAGTATCTTTTTGGGTACTACCTTACTTTAAAGTGCATACTTCCCATTATGGCTTTACTTAGTTTAAAGTATAAATATGCAAAAAGCACAGAAATAACAAATCTGTTGCCATTCCTGAGAGGAGAATCCGATGAGCACGCCTGTTATTTTTGATAAAAAGCCCGTTGTTCTTGCATTAGAGCCTGGTACTTACTATTGGTGCAAATGCGGTCAATCTCAAAACCAGCCTTATTGTGATGGTGGTCACAAAGGTACAGAATTTGTGCCGCTAGCTTTTGAAATTACCGAGACAAAAACGGTAGCGCTTTGTAACTGCAAACATACTGCTAACTCCCCGTTTTGCGATGGGGCTCATGCCAAACTTTAAGGCATAGTTAACCGTAGAGTGGGTATTGCTGCAAGAATTAATCGGAGGAATCACAACAATTTAGCAGGCGAATAGAATTCGCGGCTACACAAGCAAAGTCCGCCTACGCGGACTAATCGAGAACTACAATTTTTTAAACTCGTGTAGGCAGTTTTTGTTTTTGTAGTTGCGTTTTAAACCACCAAGTTCACCTAAGTTGACACTTTCCCTTCAAACTTGAAAAATGAGGAATTAAAAAATGATCGTCATCCGAAAAAGTGAAGATAGAGGTCATGCTAATCACGGTTGGCTGGATAGTTACCACTCATTTTCGTTTGCCAATTATTACGATCCTAATCAAATGGGTTTTCGGGCATTGCGAGTAATTAATGAAGATATTGTTAACCCCGGTCGTGGGTTCGGTACGCACGGTCATCAAGACATGGAAATCATTACTTATGTCTTGGAAGGAGCGCTAGAACACAAAGATAGTATCGGCAATGGTGAAGTGATTAAACCTGGCGAAGTACAGCGAATGAGTGCTGGTACAGGTATCCAGCACAGCGAGTTTAATCAATCCAAAACAGACCCAGTTCACTTACTACAAATTTGGCTGCTTCCCGATACAAAGGGATTAAAACCAAGTTACGAACAGCGTGATTTTGATGTGGCACAACACCCCGGAAAGTTGAGGTTAGTTGCTGCTAGGGATGTACGGGATGGTGCTGTTAAGGTACATCAGGATGTGGATTTATATGCGGCTGTTTTGGAAAAAAACGATCGCGTCACTCATTCCTTGCAACCTAAGCGTCATGCGTGGGTACAGGTGGCTCGCGGTGGAATTGTTTTGAATGGTTTGCCGTTAAAACATGGCGATGGCGCTGCCATTAGCGATGAATCTCATATCGAGATCGAAGCGGCAGATAAGGCTGAATTTCTCTTGTTTGATTTGGCTTAAAATGCTAAATCTTAAATCTCAAATCTCCTGCATTTGTCCCCCCTTAAAAAGGGGGGACAATCTAAAAATACTATGATTTCTGTCACCAGTTTGAACCATGTTGTGCTTTATGTACGGGATTTAAAACGCTCAGTTGAGTTCTATAAATCTGTTTTTGGTTTTGTGGAAGTAGCGCAGATGCACGGGAAGATGGCATTTTTGCGGGCCGTAGGTTCTCAAAACCATCACGATCTGGGTTTAGCGGCTTTGGGAACAAATGCGCCGTCACCACCCCCTGGAAGTGTGGGACTTTATCATTTAGCTTGGGAAGTTAAAACAATTGAGGAGTTGGCTGATGCTGTTCAATTTCTCAAGGAGAAAGGCTCTTATCGGGGTGCAAGCGATCATGGTGCTAGTAAGTCTGTATATGGTGAAGATCCTGATGGTAATCAGTTTGAAATTACTTGGATAGTACCTCGTGAAATGTGGGGTGAGTTTGAAAGTAAAGCGATTGTTGCTCCTCTGAATTTGACAGAGGAGTTGCAACGTTATGGCGGTAAAAATTTAAGGTAAAAATTCAGATTATCAAGGTAAGAATGCTCCAAGTTCCTGAAATTAATTTCATAAATTAATAGGAGCATTTTTTTTAGGTCTACCACCTTTTTTACCATTTTTTCTAGCGGCGATAGTTTTGGCACTTGAAGTTACTTGTCCTCCCTTTTTACCTAGTTCAGCCATCCATGATTTTGTCCCAAAAATACCTGCTACAAGTTCGGGAATACCAAAATCAACGTCTAGGCTTTCCCAGTGGACGCTGCTACCAGAAGGTGGTAGCCAAAGATCGGCAAGTTGTTCTGCTGAAGCACCTTCTAAACCTTGTGCCAATCTTGGAGGAAAACTAAAAATAGCACCGTTTTTCAGTTTAATAACTATTAAATCATCAGACTGATTATAATGCACGGATTCGGCACGAGGCTCTGTAGCCTCGGCTTGTTTCCATGCTTGCTTGGCTTTGGCTATTTGCTCTCGTAGATTTTCCTCAGTTAACTCTTTATCCCAGTTTCTAATCACCATGTATTTCTTGCCATTTACTTAATAGTATTTCTTGATTAGCTGCTACGAACTTGAGAGCAGCTACTAAGTCTTTATCTTTGATTTTATCATTTGCACTAACTATACTAGGAGGTTTTTCTTCACTACCAATATTAATTTTAATTTCCATTTGGTTAGCATCATTTTTTCTACCTATAAAGACATGGACATGAGCAGGGATATGATCGTTAGTATAGATGTAAACGAATAAATTTTTCTGGGTATCTTCAAGAACTTTCGGCATAGTATTATTATTAGTGGATTATTATATATTAACATAATATTATACATACTGGTTTTTAGTGTATACAAATAGCTTTTATTTAAAGCTTATCTTTATAATAACCCAAGCGTTGGGTTTTGTCAAGGTTCAAATTGGAAAAACTGATTTAAGATCAGCTTGAATCATTTTGTTCATCTCAAATTCATGTGAAAATATGACACAAAGTAGAAAGGTTTTCCGTCTGTTAAAAGGTTGCTATATTAACATTTTGACTCGCAGATGAATTATAACAAAAGTATTTCAGCTATTTTGAGTATTGGACTCGGCGCGACCGCGATCGCGCCTATTCTCCCACTTCTTACCCCCCAAGTCTCCGCAGCACTAGCACCCGCTGAGGTGAATGCGATCGCTAAAGAAATTACAGTTCGCGTTGATGGCCCAACAGGCAACGGTTCTGGGGTGATCTTTGAAAAAAAAGGTAGCACTTACTATATAATTACTAATTGGCACGTAGTGAGCCAAGCGGGTAATTATCACATTGTTACCCCCGATGGCAAGCGCCATCCAGTCTATTACAGCCTGATCAAACGAATGCCGGGAGCAGATTTGGCAGTAGTTCCCTTCAGCAGCGCGGAAAACTATCGCCTCGCTGTGTTGGCGAATACTGACGCAAGCGAGGGTAAAAAGCTTTATGTGGCTGGCTGGCCGCGATCGGGCGGAACTCTGCAACAGCCGATTTTGATTGTCACTGAGGGGCTGATGACGCGCCGTCAAACGGCCTGGAATGGTTATACTTTAGTTTATAGTAACTTAGTGAGGGGAGGCATGAGCGGCGGCCCGGTATTGGACGATGGGGGGAGGGTTGTAGCCATTAATGGCATTATACAATTAGAGGACAAATCCGATAAAATTGTGGCCGCCGGGATTGAGATCGATACTTTCTTGAAGTGGCGGACAAGCCTTGCGCTGCCAACAGTACCCCAAGATTCTCCAACACCGGGAAAACCGCAAACTGGTACTCCTGTTAATAATTCGCCGCGCCTACCTGCTAATGCTGCTTTTACTCTCGCTAGTGCGCTCAAGGTTTCTGCGGGGGTAGTGAGTTCGGTGGCGGCGGCTGGCTCTCACTTTGTATCGGGCAATACTGACGGCAGTATTTCTGTCTGGAATTTGCCTAGCGGCGAGTTAAAGAGTACGCTGCGGGGTCACGGGGACGCGGTGAATGCAGTGGCGATCGCATCTGATGGCAAGATTTTTGCCAGCGGTAGCGATGACAAAACTATTAAGATTTGGAATCTAGAAACAGGTGAGAATATTCGCACTTTGACCGGGCATTCTGATGTGGTAGTTGCAATTGCCCTCAGTCCTGATGGTCAGTTTTTAGCCAGTGGTAGCTGGGATAAAACTGTTAAGATTTGGAATGTGAAAACTGGGGCTTTACTTTATACTTTGTTGGGACATTCTGCTCTGGTAAATTCGGTGGCGATCGCAGCAGATGGCAAAACTTTAGCTAGTGGCAGTAAGGATGGTTCTATTAAGTTATGGAATCTGCAAACTGGTGACTTAATCCGCACTTTAAAAGGTAATTCTTTATCTATTTTGTCGGTGGCTTTCAGTCCCGATGTCAAAACTTTAGCTAGTGGTAGTGGTGATGGAACAATTAGCCTATGGAATTTGGGTACTGGGCAATTAATTAAGCGTTTGAGCGGGCATACAGATGGGGTTTGGTCTGTGGCAATTACTAAAGATGGAAATACTTTAGTTAGCGGTAGTTGGGATAAAACTGTTAAACTTTGGGATGTGCGTTCTGGGGCGCTGAAAGGAACTTTAAGCGGGCATTCTGGCTATGTTAATTCTGTTGCAATTAGTGGGGATGGGCAGATGATTGTTAGTGGGGGTTGGGATGGGCAGATCAAGATTTGGAAAAGAGGAGGGTGAGAGTTCTTAAGCGTTGCTTACCTTAATTTAATTTGGGGTTGCGATCGCTAATTGGTTAATAATTTGGCTGGTAAGTGTAGACCTAACTGTTTAATTAATCAATAAATATATACACAAAATTATTTTAGAAAGCAATTTGTTCTCATGTAGCAACAATTTGTGCTATAACCTTACTTATACAATTTTTTTAGTCCGAAGTTTTACCGCGATTAACCATTGCCTTACTAAAGGAAGCTTTACAGCGTAGTCGCAACCAAGATCGATCGCAAGTAGGGACATGGCTATTAGCGCAATTTCCACAATTATTATCCTAATTAATTACCATGCCAAAAACTATTAACAGCCTTTTCCTAGCCAGTTTTTTTATCCTTATTCCCATCTCCATACCTACACTCGTTCGTGCCGAAATTTCCGAAACTTCTACTACAAATATTAACCAAAAAATTCTCATCAAAGATGAACTATATTTTGGTCTAACTAAACCGGGAGGTAGTACAATTTCCGATGTAGAATGGCAGCAATTTTTAAACACTACCATTACGCCCCGTTTTCACGAAGGATTAACCGTCTTAGATTCCTATGGACAATATCTTAATAGCAATAGCTTACTGGTAACAGAAAAGTCCAAAGTCGTTATCTTAATTTATGAAAATAGCCCAGAGAAAAATCGGGCAATAGCAGAAATTATCGATATCTATAAACGCACCTTTCACCAAGAATCCGTACTCCGCGTAACTACTGAAGCTAAAGTCTCATTTTAATTCTATAGGACTTACGCATAGAGTCCTAGAAAGCGGGTTTTTGAGAAAATCTGTGGGTCACGCAGAAGGCAAAAGGCAGGAGACAAAAGGTAAAAGGTAGAAGGAAGTATTTTCGTAAGAAAACCCGGTTTCTTTGGTTGGGTGCGTAATTCCTGTTCTATTTTTCAGTAGGAAAAGATGCTGAATTATCAACAAAAGAAAAGCCACGCCGCAGGGATTTATTCTCAGTAACTTGCACTTCAAATCTTACACTATCCACTAAAGTACCCGATTTAGCTTGTAAATTCCATTGACCAGGTTGAAGTTGCCAAAAAAGTGAATTAGAGGGCTGAGTGGCTAACTTTTTACCATTCAACCACCACTCAACGGGGGCGTTATTCGATCCAGACAATTTAAACTCTAGGCGTGAATTTTCATTCTGATTTATCAGAAAATAAGCATCATTTTGAGGAAAAAGTATTTTGAATTTGCTATTAGTTAAACTAGATTTACTCTGCCTTGCTAACCACCCATTATAATCTTCAGACAGCTTTAAAATACCTGACTCAGTTTTGTATTTGCTGATATCTTCAGGATAAAAATATTCTTGTACAACCGAGGAACATTCAGGTGTAGGCCGCCACCCAGAAATAGCACAAATAGGGCGCTGTACTAACCCTTTTAAAGTAGGAAAAGGTGCAGGCTCTTGATGTTCGTGTAAGTGTAAAATAATGTGATTCCAGAGAGGGGCAGCGCCCATGACTCCAGAGACTTTCTTCATGCGATCGCCATTGAAATTTCCTACCCAAGTTGCAACCGTGTAATCATTAGTAAAACCCACCGTCCAAGTATCCCGAAAATTAGAAGATGTTCCTGTTTTCACCGCTGTAGTAAATGGTAAAGCCAGCACAGAATCAACACCAAACTCTTGAGCGCGGGCGTGAGCATCGCTTAACATATTAGTAATTAATGCCGATGTTGTTCGATCCATGACAGGTGTATCACTGGAAATTTTATCATCATTAAATGTGGTGACAATAGGTGTCGATTTCCCTTGTCTTGCTAAGGTCACATAAGCTCTAGCTAACTCAAACAAACTAACTTCACCGCTACCTAAAACCAAGCCTAAACCATAGTATTCTGGAGATTGAGTTAAATGCTCAAATCCCAATTCATGCAAACGATTGAGAAACGTAGATACTCCCACTTTTTCTAATACTCTTACTGCTGGAATGTTGAGAGAATTTGCCAAGGCAACCCGCACCCGTACCGGGCCTAAAAATGTTTCATCGTTATAATTAGTTGGGTTGTAAAGTTTTGCACCGGGAATGGCGTAATAAGTCGGTACATCGGCTAAAATAGTGTTGGGTCTAATCGCACGTTTTTCTAAGGCTAATTCATACAAGAAAGGTTTAAGGGTAGAACCAGGCTGGCGTAGCGCTTGCACTCCATCATTCCGACCTATTTCTATTTCATTAAAATAATCTGGAGAACCGACATAAGCTAAAACTTCCCCAGTATGATTATCTATGACTAGAGCGGCTGCATTGTGGACATTATGGGGAGATAAAGAGTTAACAACTTGCTGCACTTGTGCTTCTATAAACTGCTGTAAAGAACGATCGATTGTGGTGCGAATATGAGACGGATGCTGCTTGGGTAATTGATTAGATAGCCAGAATAAAAAGTGAGGTGCGGCAATAATTCCCTGTTCTTTCGGTGCTAGTAAAATTTCTTCATTCAAGGCTCTATCTGCCTGCGATCGCGTGATATACTTGTCTTTGACCATGCGATCGAGTACGTAATTTTGCCGTTTTTTCAGAGATTGCCAGCGGTAGTAAGGATTGAGGTTATTTGGATCGTTGGGAATAGCTGCTAAAAGGCTCGCTTGAGCGAGATTGATCTCGGCGGCGGAAATGCCAAAATAGTTACGGGAAGCGGCTTCTACCCCGTAAATATTGCCGCTCATTGGCAATCTGTTGATGTAAGATTCGAGAATTTCGTCTCTATTCATGCCGGCGAAAATGCGCCAAGATAGCCAAATTTCTCGCACTTTATTAGCTAATGTGCGAGGTGCGGGGTCTAGCATCCGCGCTAACTGCATAGTGATGGTAGAAGCGCCGCTGACTAACTGTTTGGCTTGTGCGGCTTCGAGGAGCGATCGCGCGATCGCTCTCATATCTGTGGCACCATGTTGATAAAATCGGCTATCCTCAGCGGCGATGATGGCGCGTACAAAGTGAGAAGAAACTCGATCTAAGGGTACAGCGGCGGTATGTTCTTGGTCACGAGTGAGAATAGTGCCGAGAGTAAGGCCGTTGCGATCGCTAAATTCGATCGCCTCCCGATCCTGTGCGATGTCAGCAGCGCGGATGGGTGCGAGATAGGGAAGCGATCGCACCGTCAGACAAATTAATACTAACACCAAAAATACGCGAAGTTTTGGGTTTCTACATTTGCGCCCAGCCTTCTGGGAATTTTTAATTAGCCACAGCCTTAATGCTTTCATCAATTAATCCCTCAGCCCAGAAAAGTTTAATCTATTTCCGATATCGAAACAACCCTACCGGATCGACAAAAAAGTATAACCTAACCCCGTCCTCTGGGCGGTATCTTTAACCACCCAAAGGCGGGATTACGCATATTCATTTACAAGACTACAACTTGAATATCCCTACTTCCAGAAACTATAAATTTCGCACTCATTAAGAAAAAATACAAAATCTCTACACCATAAAATTATAGGCTTTAATCATTTATATAGCCTTAGCAATGGCTGAGTTAAAAATTTAATAAAATTGATCGGGAAACCCGATCGCGTCAACTGTAGATACAGTAGCCGTAAAGGAAAACATCAATATGAAATTCAAAAAATGGATAAGGCCGATACTTCTCCTAATTCTCACGGTGGTAGTAACAACCTGTGGAGTCGCGAATAAATCTTCAAAAATTGAACCCCTTCCCTCAGTTGCTCCCCTAGTTAATCCGCAACTGGTAGACTGGATTGAAGAAATTAGTCCTACTGGAAAAGCTGAACCTCTCAACCAAATTCGCATCCGGTTTAAAGAGGCATTAATTCCCGTTGAAAGCCTTGATAGTTCCGAACAGCAAGATAAACTCAAACTATTTGAAATCAAACCTGCTATCCCCGGTCAATTTCGTTTTTTAACCCCCCGTATGGTGGGATTTCAACCGGAACAAGCATTACCTAAAGCTACTCGTATTCAAATCGCCATCAAAGCAGGTTTGACTGATTTAAAAAATCACCGCCTCGATCGAGATTTAAGTTGGACATTTAACACCGAACCAATCCAACTGTCCAATTTACCCACTTCTAAACCGGAAAATTCAGAGTTCCAACCCATTGATATTAAGCCTACTCTGAAATTCACATCAAATGTAGAATTAGATTTAGCTTCAGTGGAACAACATTTGAAGCTAATGCCAGAGGGACAGACAACAACTGTGCCTGTTAAAGTAGAGTTAGAAAAAGCTGAGGTAAAATCAGAGGATAGGGAAAACCCAGAAGAAAATTTCGATCCATCGGTTCGCCCTTTTAAGTATACCATAGTTCCCCAACAAACCCTCGAAAAAGCCACTCAGTACCGTCTACAATTTGACTCTGGCTTGCTACCACTTCGCGGCAATCTCCCCAGCGAAACACCATTTGTTAGCCAGGTAGAAACTTATTCGCCCTTGGCATTTAAAGCTATTAAATTTTTTGGACAACCAGATGCTGGCGGTGCTTATGGTCGGTTCGTAAAAGGCAGCGGTCAGTTACAATTTAATAACGGTCTGATCGCGGATTCAGCGCGGGAGAATATCACCCTTAATCCCCAACCTAAAAAATCTCCCACACTTGTCCAAGCCTATGACAATGAACCTTTGGTTAGTCTTAATCCCTGGAGTTTAGAACCAGCAAAACAATATACTATTACTATTGGTGCTAACCTCAAAGATAAATTCGGTCAAACCTTGGGAAAACCAGTCACATTGCAGTATGAAACAGGCGATGTCTCTGGCGAAATTTGGACACCCACAGGGTTAAATATTTTCCCAGCAGGGAAAGACTTACAACTGAATATTTCTACAGTCAATTTACCCGAATCCGAGTACAAAGCAGCCTATAAAGTCGTTCAACCGACAGATTTAGTTTATACTGCTGACGCATATCCCAGAGGCGAGGGAAATGATTTACTTTCCAATCCTTCTGAGTGGCAAACTTTTCGAGTTTCAGGGCAGAAAAATCAGCCTCTAGATATAACAGTTCCCTTACGGGAAAAACTAGGTGCAGCAACAGGAATGCTTGCTTATGGAGTGCAAGCACGCACGAATCTTTACTCGGATGAAAAAGGTAAACAAAAATGGCGAGAACCTACTAATTACGGTTTAGTTCAATTGACTAATTTGGGAGTATTTGCCCAGTGGTTCCCAGAGTCAGGCTTAATTAGAGTAAACCATCTCGATGATGGTTCCCCAGTAGCAGCATCAGTCGAGATTTACGAATCTCAATTACAGGCAAAATCTCGACCTGAACCTACTCCTTGTGCAACGGGTAAAACTGACAATAATGGTACATTATTACTCAATCGCGAGAATTTACAGAACTGTATTAAATCTGAAGTAGGTGGCTTTGAAAAAGCACCAAGTTTATTAGTCATTGCCCGTGAAAACAAAGACTGGGCATTTGCTAGAACTGAAGAATATAGCGGTGCTTATGGCTACGGGATTGAAGGAGATACTTGGAACAGTAATAAGCCACAATCGCGCGGTACAATCTTCTCAGACAGACAACTTTATCAACCAGGGGAAAAAGCTTGGTTGACGGGAACTGCTTACTATCTCCAAAATGGAGTTATCAAGCAGGATAAAAATACCAGTTATGCAGTCACGCTGCAAACTCCCAGCGGTACTAAGACTGATTTAGGAACTCAGACAACTAATGAATTTGGCACATTTTCCCTAGAATTGCCCATCGAAAATAATCTACCTTTAGGCTACTATTCTATTCTAGCTAAAGGAGGAAGCGGAGCGGAAATTTCTGGTCAATTTCGGATTGCTGAATTCAAACCACCTAATTTTAAGGTAGATTTAAACCTCGATAAAGAGTTTGCACTGATTGACGATAAAATCGAGGCAACTGCCCAAAGTAATTATCTGTTTGGTTCGCCAGTAGAAGGTGGAAAAGCCAAATACTATGTCACTCGCCGCAAAGCAGAATTTACACCAAAAGGTTGGGAAGAATTTGCCTTTGGGCGGCAATGGTTTTGGCCAGAAGAAAGCCCGAACGTTCCCACTGATGTACTGCAACAAAATGCAGTCTTAGATGCTAGTGGTAAAGGCAATCAAACATTTACAGTCGGCAAAGATTTGCCCTATCCGATGAATTATCGGGTAGATATTGAAGTCTCCGATGTTTCAAATCTGTCTGTATCCGATTCTAAAACATTTACTGCCCTACCCAGCGAGCGATTAATTGGTTTACAGACTAATTTTGTTGGCGATGCCGGTAAACCTTTACCGATTCAACTCATCGTTACCGATCCTACAGGAAAACTAATAGAAGGTCAAAAAGTCCGCGTTGAACTGCAAAAAATTAACTACAGCAGCGTTACTCAAGTAGTCGAAGGTAGTCGCAATCCTCACAATCAAATCGAATACAAAACAGTAGCAAAAAGCGAGGTAAAATCTGGCAGCACTCCTCAAACAGTATCTCTGAGTCCTCCTGAATCTGGTTCTTACCGCATTCGGGCTAAATTTCCTGATAGCAATAACGAAGTAACTGCCACTGATTTACAGATTTGGGCAACAGGAGAAAATGTCGTAAGCTGGGGTAACAGATACGATAATAATCGCCTGGAAGTCAAACTCGACAAGAAAAGCTATCAACCAGGTGAAACAGCAACAGCTTTAATTCAATCGCCTTATCCAGAAGCAGAGTTATACTTTGCTGTTGTTCGCGATAAAACCCTCTATCAAACTGTCACTAAAGTTAAGGGTGGTGCGCCTCAAATCCAGTTCCAAGTAACGCCAGAAATGTTGCCAAATGCAGCAGTAGAAGCTGTGTTAGTCCGTCAGGGCAAGAGTTTAAAAGAATTAGAACCGGGAAGTCTAGAAAATCTGGTAAAAATCGGCTTTGCTCCTTTTCAAACCAGTTTAGATGCTAAATACTTGAAAGTCCAAGTTACTCCCCAGCAAACAGAATTACAACCGGGTGCAGAGGAAACCGTACAACTACAATTACAGGACAATCAAGGGAAACCAATCAAGGGGCAATTTACAGTTATGGCTGTCAATGAAGCCGTGCTGCAACTAACTGGATATCGCCCGCCAGATTTGGTTAAAACTGTCTATGCGGAGCAATCTATTTCTACCCGCTTCAACGATAATCGACCGAATGTAGTGTTAGAAAATATGGCTTCACCCTTGGCAAAAGGTTGGGGTTATGGCGGTGGCTTCTCCACAGGTGCAGCAAATACTCGCGTCCGCAAAGATTTTCAAGCTTTGGCTTATTACAATGGTTCTGTTGTTACAGATGCTAATGGGAAAGCGAGCGTTACATTCAAACTTCCTGACGATTTAACAACTTGGCGTGTAATGGCTGTTGCTACTGACGGCAATTTAGATTTTGGTAATGGCGAGGCAACTTTTATTACCACTAAATCGCTGATTTCTAATCCCATTTTACCGCAGTTTGCCCGCCCCGGCGATCGCATTCAAGCAGGCTTATCTGTAACTAACAATACTCAGGAAAAAGGCAATCTGACAATTAACGGTCAAGTCGCTGGCGCTATCAATTTTGAAGGGAATAACCCAACAGCGGCGAATCTAAAAACTCAAGCCGAGTCAGGGACTCATGCTTACCGTTTCCCCATTGTGGCCGGTAATGCTGGTGATGCTAAAGTTCAATTTGCCACGCAATTAAATAGCAATGTAGATGCGTTTGAAGTGCCTTTAGAGGTGAAACCTTTAGAAGTTACAGAAAACGTTGTGGAAGTGGGAACAATACCCCCCAATCCCCCCTTACAAAGGGGGGGACAGGAGGTAAAAATTCCTCTGAAGGTTGATAAAAATGTGGTGTCAGATGTTGGCGGTTTAGAGATTTCTCTAGCTAGTACATTGATACCAGAAATTATCGCACCAGCGAAACAGGTTTTACAGAATGAACAGTTACCATTTTTGGAACCTGCGGCTAGTCAGTTATTAATTGCAGCTAATTTGCAAACTCTTTCTCAGCAATATGCTCAAAGTTTGAAAGATTTTAATCCTAGCAAAGAAGCTGCGATCGCGCTTGAAAAATTGCAAAAACTTCAGCGTCCCGATGGTGGTTTTGCTTCCTACCCCGGACAAGAACTATCTGACCCGTTTGTGACTCCCTATGCAGCAAAGGCAATCGCATCTGCTTCTAAGGCTTTTCCTAATACAGTCGATACGGGGATGCTATCTCGCCTGACAGACTACTTAAAGAAAACTCTTGCTGACCCCGGACAATATGAGTTTTGCAAAGAGCAAGTTTGTAAGAATCAAGTGAGATTATCGGCTTTAATCTCTCTAGCAGAATTAGGCGAAAAGCGCAATGATTTTCTAGCCGATATCTATCAACAGCGGAGTGAATATAATCTAGTTACTCAAATTGAGCTGGCGCGTTACCTTTCTCAATTTAATGACTGGCAAAATGAGTCTCAAGTGCTAACTAATGAGTTGCAAAAAAGCATCTATATCACGGGTCGCACAGCTACGGTGAATCTACCTAAGAATGTGAGCTGGATAGCTTCTCCTACAGCTATTCAAGCTCAAGCTTTGCGGCTGTTTATCGCTCAAAAAAGCAAGACTGAAGATATCGATCGCTTATTGCAAAGCCTCCTAAATTTGCGGCGTGATGGCACTTGGCAAAGCACTTATGACAATGCAGAAGCACTGACAGCTTTAGTAGATTACAGCAAAACTCAGCCGACACCACCTAAGTTTAGTGCTACGGTAAAATTGGCTGGTAAACAGTTAGATTCCATTCAGTTTGACGGCTACCGCAATCCCAGTCAGTTTATCACTGTAGCCACAGATCAATTGCCACGAAATGGCGATCTAATCATTCAGAAATCTGGTCAAGGTACGCTGCACTATATCGTCAATTATGGCTATCGCTTGCAGGGTAATCAACCGGGACGTTTAAACGGGTTGCGAGTAGTGCGAGAAATCCGACCTGCGGGTGAAGATCGAGTGTTAGGGAAACAGCAACTTTCTATTCCTAAAGACCTGACTTTGGGAGTGGGACAAGTGTTTGATATTGGTTTGGAAATTATCGCCGATCGCCATGTGGATCATGTGGTAATTACTGACCAGTTACCTGCTGGTTTCGAGGCAATTGATAACAGTTTCCAAACCTCTACAAAGGCGGTGGAAGCTCAAGGTGATAGCTGGCAAATTGGGTATAAAACGATGTATCGCGATCGCGTCCTCGCCTATAGCGATCGCCTCGAACCTGGGGCCTACAGCCTCCACTACCTCGTCCGTTCCGTCACCCCCGGAACCTACCTCTGGCCAGGCGCAGAAGCTCATTTACAATATGCTCCTGAAGAGTTTGGGCGATCGGCATCCTCTACCTTGATTGTCTTCGATAAATGACTTACGTAACGCCCCCTCTGGGCGGTGATGGAACCGCCCAGAGGGCGGCGTTACGGATACCGCCCCCGGCGGCGGATCGTTTGCACGCATTCGATATACTATAGAATGACGTTTACGATATGCAGGGTTATACCCCTCATGTGGGGTATGAGATCCCATCCCCTGCAACCAACAACAAGAATTTGAGGTTAATCTAGGACTATACAATTTGGGATTTCGGTTTGAGAATTAATAGGGAACTAATTAGATTTAACAGGAGACGCAACAATGGCAGATAAAGCCAATCAAAAGGCTCAACCCTCTGAAAATGACGACTTAAAGGATTTAAAAGGAATCTTTAAAGGGATAATTGTGAGCGCAGCTTGGTCTTATGCAGATATTTTAGAGAAAAATAAAAAAGCCGAATCTCAACAGGAAACTGCCCAAAAATCCGAGGAAGAAAAAGTCGAGCCTGATATAGCTAGGGGCTAGGGGCTAGGGGCTAGGGAAAGAAGGGGAAGATAGAAGAGGGAAGAGGGAAGAGGGAAGAGGGAAGAGCTTACGACCTACTGCTGCATAACTTTAGAGAATTGGGATTACGTTTACGATCGCTTTGGCTCTATGCCATTTTCCACAAAAGGAATAGTAAAATGAAACTGAGAACCGCGATCTTTTCCTGCCGAATTCGCCCAAATTTGACCGCCCCAACTTTTGACAATTTGCCTACAAATTGCTAGCCCCAAACCAGTACCCCCAGTGCTACGCCGCAAAGCACCTTCCTCTTGATAAAAGCGGTCAAATACTACCTCTAAACGGTTAGGCTCAATGCCGCGCCCAGTATCAGTTACCACTACCTCGATCGTGCGATCGCCATTGCGCTTAGCCTCAATCGTCACATTACCATTGGGTTCTGTGAATTTACAAGCATTATCCAGTAGTTTCGAGAGCACTTCCACCAGCCATTCCCCATCCGCCTGTACCAAAGGCAGCTCTGGCGGCACTTGTGCGATAATCTGCGGTAAATCCTCACGTTGACGGCGGGCGCGAATGCTGCTGAGAGCAAGATCGACGCACTCTTGCAGCGGCAAGCTTTCCATATTCCATTGCACTCTGCCACTCTCTAAGTGAGAAAGAGTGAGAAAGTCCTGCACCAGTTTACGCATTCGTTCCGCGTCACTTAAAGCAGTTTCTAGCATCACTTGCCGCAACTCTAAAGGCATATCGGGGTCTTGGCTCAAACTTTCCAGGCAAACTTGGATAGTAGACAGGGGAGTGCGGAGTTCGTGACCCGTGATCGCGATTAAATTACTGCGAGTGCGATCGAGAGCTTCCAGTTGTTGGTTGAGTTCTTCTAAGTGAGCGTAGGTTTCAGCTTGAATTAGGGCCGCTCCCAGTTGAGTCGCGATCGCCTCTACGAGGGCCAATTCATCTTCTTCCCAAGCCTTCGTAGAATGGCACTGATGCAATTCCACTATCCCCAAAACCCTCCCCTGATAAAGCACTGGCACCATCAGCCAAGAAAGAATTTGCCACTCTTGAACCAGTGTCCGCAATGCCGATGTATTAGCAATCAGAGGATATTCTGCTCCCTGTTCCACATAAACTGGCTCTAACTTACTCACAACCTCCTCAAACAGGGGATTGTTTTGCAGCGGCCAAGTCTGACCCCGCAGAGAACGAACGCCGGGACGCAAAAACTCCTGATTGATTTTGGCGGCTGCATCTGTAGCTTTGCAGCGGTAAATCAAGCAACGGCAAGCATGGAGAGCCTCTCCTAATTCTTGCACAGCTACTTCGATCATCTCGTCATGATTGAGCGATCGCCGCATCGCTGTGGTAATTAAATTTACTAAACGCTCTTTCCGCTCTTGGGCCGCGATCGAACGGTAAGCTTTTAGTAATTTATGCTGACCCGCCTGTAAATATGTCACCAATCGCTGAGCAAACGGCTCATTCAATTTGGGATTTTGACTCCCCTTTCTCAAGGCAGATTTAGATTTGGCATTAGTCGTTTTTCGCTGCTTCGGCAATTCCTTGGCAATACCATAAATATTTTGCGCTTCCTCAATCTTTTGTTCTAACTCCGGCCGATAGTTAAGAATTCGTTTCAGCAGTAAATCAGCAGCTTTGCAGCTCACTTCGCGGTCAAACGTCCAAATCCCTTCAAAGCGGCGAGCTTGATCCATCATTGCCAGCGGTGCGCTATCGTTCTCATTTTGAGTAGGAGCTTTTCGTTCTTGACAGATTAAGCAAGTTGAATATTCCTGACCGATCACGACTAAATGCCACTCTTGACTCAAACCGTCTTCCGGCTTAAATGCTACAGTCTCGTAACAGTCAGAAGCATTTTTGAAATCAGTTTCCGGTACCGCCAGCACATAAACCTGAGATGTGAGCGTGGCAATGCGCCGATAACGGTGAGCTTCCTGGCGGTAAAAGCGCTCTCGCTGGAAACTCGCGATCACTAGCGGCTGGTCTAACCCCGCCAGTACCAGGTCTTCCATCGCGTGGGAAAGCGCCGTCAGCGAAGACTTAAAATAAATTTGCGATCGCAGTTGCGGCAAAGCTTGCAGCAGCTCTGGTAGTACCGAAGTTGGGACGATCATCTAGCCTTAGACGTAAATTTTTGCCGATGACAAGACAGGAGCGATCGACAGGAGGTTTTATGAGATCTTTTACCAGTATCAGTTCTATGAAACTTATTCAAATCTACGATTGGGCAGATTTAATGTTCACTTCCTGTTTCACGCTGGGGAGTCGGCTCCTTCGATGTCCACAGGCATAAATTCAGGCCGAACTAGCCTTACTAATTCTTTTGAGACTTTAGCTATAGCAGTTTTCAATTGCGTAGGTACTAATCTTAATTAATAATTAGCCATTAGCCATTAGCCATTAGCCATTACCAATTACTTACCAATTACCTTCTTAAAAATTGTTAAATTGCTCATAAATTCTACTTTAACATTTTGTATGAGTAAGTTTAGAAAGAATTAGGTAAAATTTTGTGAACCGCCCTCACCATCAAAAAACATGAGCTACTAGCTATGAGCTTCGCAGCTAACAGCTAATAGCACTTTTCTTTAATTTTTGTAAATCTTCAAGCTACGGTCTAGGCTGCCTCACACATCCTCGCGGGCCTCGTCGTTATTACCCGGAGAAGACTTATAAAGAGCATCCAATTGTTCGCGAGCGTCTTGCACTGAAAGCGATCGCATTACCAACAATGGCTCATTCACAACATTCCCATAATCATCCAATAATTCTGGATGCGGCACTGCTTGAAACCGAGAGGATGATGCGTTATAATTACCACCTCTAAATGGTTGGATGCGCTGAGACTCCATACCCACCGTCAACAAACTGCGGAATAAGTTCCCCACAGCCAAAAAAGCTAGGATCGTGAAAGCCAGGATGTAAAGGACGTGTAACATAATATTCTCCTCCGGGCCAAACAGCCACACAAAAATTTACAAAAGTGTTTGAGCAAGGAATAACTTATTAACTGGAAATATTTTTGAGATTGTCCGCATCTGCGATCGCCATCTTCTTAATTTAGAAGCAAGCGGGCCAGAGTTCAACTCTCACTATATTTTTCCAGGTTTAGGAAACTGCTCTCAGCGAAAGCACATAGCAACTTGCCAGCATTCAGTCAGCAGTTTATGCCAAGGTATGAGCACAGCCGTTTCACCTCAACTTCACCTTCAATTGCTTGAAATAGCACCTGTGCATGACTTACTTCTTGCTGAGCCTGTCTTACCCTGGCGAGTAAGTCACATTGCTCCTGAGAACCAAAAAAAAGAATATCCTCAGTTTTCAGGAGGTCGATTGAACGCTCAAACCAAGACCAAAAATCCTCTAGTAGCTGTGGCAGCAAGGCTTTGAGCAATTGAGTTTCCGGCAAGTTGGGATTAACCATTCATTAAAATCAACTTATCTATCTATTTTAATCTTAACGCAATTCACATTTTTTAATATTTATTTAACAAAGTTTCAATTTTTTCGCCTGGGGAAATGTTGAATTTTGAATACCCTAATAATTCTCCCCCGCCCCCCCCGCTCCCCCGCTCCCCCTCTCCCCCGCTCCCCTGCTCCCCTGCTCCCCCGCCCCTTCCTTCCCCCGCTCCCCCTGCTCACCTTCTCTAGTTAAGATAGAAACAGTACAACCAAATGTTAAGTCCCAATTTGTAGTAATCCTCCAATGGTTCAGCAGCCGATGTCTAGCCCAGAATCCCTTTCCGCACCCGAACAGCCCGCTAAAATCCACCTTCCTCGCACCAGCGAGTCAGAACCCCTGAAAAAAATTCGCCACACCACCTCTCACGTCATGGCAATGGCGGTGCAAAAGCTATTTCCCAAAGCCCTAGTAACAATCGGCCCTTGGATTGAAAACGGATTTTACTATGACTTTGACATCCCAGAGGCATTTACAGAAAAAGATTTGAAATCCATCAAAAAAGAGATGATCAAAATCATCAATCGTAAATTGCCTCTAATTCGGGAAGAAGTCAGCCGGGAAGAAGCCGAACGCCGAATTAAAGAAATTAACGAGCCTTACAAACTGGAAATTTTAGAAGGTCTAACAGAACCGATTACCATCTACCATTTGGGTGATGAATGGTGGGATTTATGTGCCGGCCCCCACTTAGAAAATACCAGCGAACTAAACCCAAAAGCCATTGAATTAGAAAGCGTTGCCGGTGCTTATTGGCGCGGAGATGAAACCAAAGCTCAGTTGCAACGCATCTACGGAACTGCTTGGGAAAATCCCGAACAATTACAAGAATATCAGCGCCGAAAAGAAGAAGCACTCAGGCGCGATCATCGTAAACTAGGCAAAGAATTAGGATTGTTTATTTTTGCCGATGTCGTCGGGCCAGGCTTGCCTTTGTGGACACCCAAAGGCACAATTTTGCGGAGTATTTTAGAAGATTTCCTCAAACAAGAACAGGTTAAACGCGGCTATTTACCCGTCGTCACTCCTCACATTGGCAGAGTAGATTTATTCAAAACCTCTGGTCACTGGCAGAAATATAAGGAAGATATGTTTCCGATGATGGCAGAGGATGAAGAATCGGCAAAAGCAGAACAAGGTTTTGTTCTTAAACCGATGAATTGTCCTTTCCACATTCAAATATATAAGAGCGAATTACGTTCTTATCGGGAATTGCCCATGCGGTTAGCAGAATTCGGTACTGTTTACCGCTACGAACAATCGGGAGAATTAGGAGGATTAACCAGAGTTCGCGGATTTACTGTTGATGATTCCCACTTATTTGTCACGCCGGAACAGTTGGATGCTGAATTTTTGAGCGTGGTGGATTTAATCCTATCAGTATTCAAAAGTCTGCAATTAAAGAACTTTAAAGCTAGACTGAGTTTCCGCGATCCAACTTCCGATAAATACATGGGTTCCGATGAAGTTTGGGAGCAATCTCAAGGGGCAATTCGTCGCGCTGTGGAAACCTTGGGAATGAATTATTTTGAAGGAATTGGGGAAGCGGCTTTTTATGGCCCCAAACTCGATTTTATTTTCAGCGATGCGCTTGACCGCGAGTGGCAATTAGGAACTGTCCAGGTAGATTACAATTTACCTGAACGTTTCGATTTGGAATATGTCGCTGAGGACGGAACTCGCAAACGTCCAGTAATGATTCATCGCGCTCCTTTTGGTTCTTTGGAACGGTTAATTGGCATTTTAATTGAGGAATATGCGGGTGATTTCCCGGTGTGGTTAGCACCAATTCAGGTTCGTTTGTTACCAGTTAGTAATGACTTTTTACCTTTTGCTCAAGAGGTAGCGGCGAAGATGCGGATATTGGGAATTCGCGCTGAGGCGGATGTGAGTAGCGAGCGTTTGGGTAAGTTAATTCGCAATGCTGAGAAGGATAAAATTCCGGTGATGGGTATTGTGGGTGCAAAGGAGGTTGAGTCAAATAGTTTGAGTATTCGCACTCGTGCTTCTGGGGAGTTGGGAATGATTGCTGTTGATGAGGTAATTAATAGATTGAAGTCGGCGATTTTGAGTTTCAGCAATTTTTAGAAAATAGTAAGTAGAGTGGGTTAACTCACTCTACTTTTCACTTCATTACCAATGAATAAATAGGAGTTAAATCTATGCCTAATCCGTTTCCAGGGATGAATCCATACTTAGAAAATACTGATTTATGGGCTCAAGTACATCACTTGCTGATTAGTATGATTTTGGAGTCTTTAGTCCCGAAATTGCTTCCAAAATATAGAGTTGATATTGAAAAGCGAATTTATGAAATTAACGGAGAAGAGTCTCTGTTAGTAGGTATTCCTGATGTCATTGTCCAACCTTCGTCAAATCAAACAAACTCTACGAATTCTAATGTCGCCGTTGCAGCACCCCCTGCTAAATCTTTAAGAGTGAGAGTGCCTATGCCTATAGAATTTAGGGAAGGCTATTTACCAGTAATAGATATAGCCACCAAGGAAGTTGTGACAGTAATCGAGGTGCTTTCACCCGCCAATAAAAGACGTGGCAAAGGACGCGAAATGTATGAGGAAAAGCGGGAGAAAATAATTGCAACTCGCACCCATTTAGTTGAGATTGATTTACTACGTAATTGGCAACCTCTTCCAGTTTTTGGTAACGATATCGAGGCTAATTATCGAATTTTGGTCAGTCGGGGAAATCAACGCCCGATGGCGGATTTATATCTTTTTAATTTAGCCAATCCAATTTCTTCATTTCCGTTACCTTTACGTTCAGGTGATGTAGAACCTATTGTAGATTTACAAGCTTTACTCAATGGAGTTTATGACCGCGCCGCTTATGATTTTAGAATAGATTATAATAGTGAAGTTGTGCCGTCGTTGTCAGAATTAGATACTATTTGGGCAGATAGTTTATTGCGAGAAAAAGGATTGAGAGTCTAATAGAAGTAAGTCAATTAACAGGAGTTAAATCTATGCCTAATCCATTCCCAGGTATGAATCCCTATTTAGAAAGTATTGATTTTTGGCCAGAGGTACATAATCGCTTAAATGTAGCAATTGCTGACGCTTTAGTTCCCCAACTACTACCCAAATATCGCGTCGCTATTGAGAAGCGGATTTATGAAATAAATGGTGAAAACTCTTTATTGGTCGGAATTCCCGATGTCTCTATACAACGCAGACAAACGCAAACTAACCCGATTAATTCTAATGTCGCCCTACTCGCCCCAACTGCTACACCATTGAAGGTAGCAGTACCTATGCCTGAAGAGATTAGAGAAAGTTATTTAGAGGTTATAGATTTAGCAACTAAGGAAGTGGTGACAGTAATTGAGGTACTTTCACCTGCGAATAAACGACCAGGGAAAGGGCGGGAAATGTATGAGGAGAAGCGGGAAAAGGTGTTCGGAAGTCGCACCCATTTGGTGGAGATTGATTTATTGCGTGGTTGGGAACCTCTTCCTGTTTTTAATAATGATATTGAAGCTAGTTATCGAATTCTGGTGAGTCGGGGAAATCAACGTCCGATGGCGGATTTATATTTGTTTAATTTGCCTGATGCAATTCCTACTTTTCCTTTGCCTTTACGTTCGGAAGATGAGGAGCCAATTGTAGATTTGCAAGCTGTGTTAAATATAATATATGACCGAGCTGGATATGATTTTACTATAGATTATAATGGCGATCTTGTACCGCCCCTGTCAGATGAGGATGTTATTTGGGCAGATACTCTCTTGCGAGAGAGAGGGTTAAGGGAATAATGGCAGTAGAAGGTGCAATTACCAATTAGCAAAGAAGGGGCTAGGGGCTACGATGCTCAGGACTAGGGAAAGAGGTAGAGAGGGGAAGAAGGGAAGATGGGGAAGGTACCAATTAGCAATTAGCAATTAGCAATTAGCAATTAGCAATTACCAATTAGCAATTAGCAATTAGCAATTAGCAATTAGCAATTAACAATTACCAATTAACAATTACCAATTACCAATAGGATAATCATCCTCAACAACTAACAATTTTTGCGGACTTTTGCTAGAACCCAGGGGGTGAGAAACCTGACCAGTGGGGGGTAGTAAGTAAAAATGGTAGAAAAGGTGAATAATAAAGTAATGATGAGGTAATATGATTCTACAGAGGTCAAATACTTTGGAAAAATTAGCTAGTATAGAAAAGCCGATCGCTTCTGGGAATAAAGCCGTAGAAATCACACCCCAAAATCCTCAAGCCTGTTATGACCAGGGTAATGCTCTGGTACAATTAGGACGCTTCCAAGAGGCGATCGCGTCTTGGACTCAAGCTGTCAAACTTAATCCTGACTTTCATGAGGCATGGTACAATCGCGGCGTAGCCTACAGAAAGCTCGGATGCAATCAAGAGGCGATCGCTGACTATGACAAAAGTCTAGAAATCAAACCAGAGAATGCTGAAGCTTGGTACAATCGAGCTAATGCTCTGAGAAGTTTGGAGCGATTTGAAGAAGCGATCGCTGACTACGACAAAGCTTTACAGATTAGACCGGAATATCATGAGGCATGGTCAAATCGCGGCAATACTTTCGTCAATCTAGAACGGAACGAAGAGGCGATCGCAGACTATGACAAAGCTTTAGCAATTAGGCCAGATTACTACGAAGCCTGGTACAACCGAGGCATGGCCTTGAAAAGTTTAGGAAAATTTGCAGAAGCGATCGCTTCCTACAATCGAGCCCTAGAAATTAGACCAAACTTGCATCAAGCATGGTACAATCGCGGGATTGCATTGGCAAATAGTGGCGAATTTGCAGAAGCGATCGCCTCCTATGACAAAACTTTAGCACTCAAGCCCAATGCCTGGGAAGTTTGGAACAAAAGGGGAACAGCTTTAGTCCAGTCAGGACAATTAGATGTCGCGATCGCCTCTTGGGATCGAGCCGTAGAATTAAAACCCGACTATCACGAAGCTTGGTACAATCGCGGTTTAGCACTAGCTAGCTTAGAGAAATTTGCAGCAGCGATCGCTTCTTGGGACAAAAGCTTAGAATTCCACCCAGATAACCGCGAAGCTTGGTACAATCGAGGCATAGCCCTAAGCAAATTAGAGCGCATAGAAGACGCGATCGCCTCCTATGATAAAGTTCTAGAAATCAAACCCGACGATGCCGCCACACTTTATCACAAAGCAGGCCTGTACTGCCAACAAAACAACACCGACCTAGCGATGGAAAACCTCCAACGCGCGATCGCACTCAATCCTAAAAAATATCGCAAACTCTGCAAAACTGACTCAAAGTTTCAGAAAATACAGAAAGATGTGCGCTTTGTCGCTTTAACTCAAAATAAAGCTAATTGAAATAGAATGCCACCAATACAATCGGCATTACTGAGCACCCGTACCCCCAAATCATGCACGCACTGGACAAAACCGAAGCAAAATTCGCTCTTCTCAAAACCCGCCTGAGCGAAATTAGTGACATCGAATCAGCCGCAGCCGTGCTGCACTGGGATCAGGCAACCTATATGCCAATTGCCGGGGCCAGTGCTAGAGGCCGCCAACTGGCTACCCTCAAACAAATTAGCCACGAAAAATTCATCGATCCCGCGATCGGACAACTGCTAGAAGATTTGCGCCCCTGCGAAGCCAGCCTCCCCTACGACTCTACCGCAGCCAGTCTGATCCGCATAGCCCGCAAAGACTACGATCGCGCCGTGCGAGTCCCCTCAGAGTTCATGGCCCAATTCTCCCGCCACCAAGCCGCCTGCTACGAAGCTTGGGCAAAAGCTAAGGCCGACAACAATTTCGCCGCCGTAGAACCCTATCTGGAAAAAACTTTAGAATTAAGTCAAGAATATAGCGACTTTTTCCCTAATAACGAACATATTGCCGATCCCCTGATCGACTTAAGCGACTGCGGAATGACAGTTGCCAACCTCCGGCCCTTGTTTGCCGAATTACGTCAGGAATTAATCCCAATTGTAGACGCGATCGCTTCCCAACCTTCCGCCGACGACTCCTGTTTACACCAAGATTTTCCCGAAAGTCAGCAGTTAGAATTCTGCCGCACAATCATCGAGCGTATTGGTTTCGATTTTAAGCGAGGACGGCAAGATAAAACTCTGCACCCCTTTATGACCAACTTTTCTATAGACGACGTGCGAATTACTACCCGCGTCTATGAAAATAACCTCGCTCAAGCACTTTTTAGCACGATCCATGAAATGGGACACGCCCTTTATGAATTGGGCAATTCTCCTGAATTTGAAAGCACGCCTCTGGCCGGTGGTATTTCTTCCGGCGTTCACGAAAGTCAGTCCCGGTTATGGGAAAATTTAGTCGGTCACAGTCGTGGCTTTTGGGAGTGTTTCTATCCGCAGTTACAAGGCGTATTCTTGAGGCAATTAGGTCAAGTTTCTATCAATACATTTTATCAAGCGATTAATAAGGTAGCTTGCACGCCGATCCGCACTGATGCTGACGAAGTAACCTATAACCTGCACGTGATGATCCGCTTTGATTTGGAATTAGCACTGCTAGAAGGCAAGATCGCAGTCCGCGACCTCCCCGAAGCTTGGAATGAATGCTATAGAAGAGATCTGGGTTTAGTTCCTGCCAGCGATAGCATTGGAGTCATGCAGGATGTCCACTGGTATGTGGGGACAATTGGGGGAATGTTCCAAGGTTACGCCCTCGGCAATTTGATGAGCGCTCAATTTTACGAAGCTGCCCTTAAATTCGATCCCGAAATTGCCGTTGAAATTGAACAAGGAAACTTTAGTTTACTCCACAACTGGCTTAAAAAAAATATCTATCAGCACGGGCGCAAATACAGCGCCGCCGAACTGATGGAGCGCGTTACAGGTTCAGCATTAACTATTAAACCTTTTATAGGATACATTCGGCAAAAATATGGAGATTTTTATTCTTTTTGAAGGATTGCCAATAGCAAAACTCAGGAGTCAGACTAAAATTGGGTAAGTGGGTAATGGGCAATCGTGTGGGGTTTGTCCCCTGAGAGCGATCGCCCACGATCCATCTTTAATCTTTGTTGAAAAGTTCCCGGATGGTAAAATCCCACTGGGAAGTTTAGAACAGCCAAACTTTACTAAGAGGAATATTTTATGCGTGTAGCTACTGTTGTAATTCTGAGTTTACTGGCGTTTTTGGTTCCGGGGTTAACCAGGAGTGCGATCGCGGGCGATCGCACTAAATCTCTGACTGAACAGTTGGAGGAAAGCGGATTATTTACTCCTGGTGCTCAGGTCAAACCCGTTTTTGGGGAGGGAAATTCTGAACGCGAACTGTTTAATAAGCCTTTTTATCAAGGTTTGCAGGAACCCCCGAAAAAGGAAAAGACTGTATCGAAAGGTGCTAAAGGTGCTGAAGTAGCCGCCATACAGAAGCGTTTGCAAGCTCATGGTTTTAATGTCGGGGCGATCGATAGCGACTTTGGATCGCGGACTGTCTCGGCTGTCAGCGCGTTTCAGCAGTCGAAGGGATTAAAGGCTGATGGGATTGTCGATCGCACAACGTGGGATGCTTTAAAGGATGAGCCGATGGTTTTAGCCCAAAAGCAGATTCCTGAGAGTAGTAAGGTATTGGCGAAGGGCGCAGCGGGTTCTAAGGTAAAGACGCTACAGGTGCGTTTGGAAATGCAAGGTTACGATCCAGGGCCGATTGACGGGATTTTTGGGGCGCGGACTTTGACCGCTGTCAAGGACTTTCAAGCCA
Organism: Kamptonema formosum PCC 6407; assembly: GCF_000332155.1. Classification (GTDB taxonomy): domain Bacteria; phylum Cyanobacteriota; class Cyanobacteriia; order Cyanobacteriales; family Microcoleaceae; genus Kamptonema; species Kamptonema formosum. The sequence continues at coordinate 2,701,216 of NZ_KB235903.1, forward strand.
CTAATAATTTAAAAGTGGATGGCACTGTCGATGAGGCCACTTGGAAGGCTTTAGGTGGGAAATGATTATGTGGTGGGGGTTTGAGGAATTTTTATTTTTCTTTACCCCCTTTTCTGTTTTCTGTGTTATGATTGTTTTTGGCTTAACGCGGATGTGGCGGAATTGGCAGACGCGCCAGATTTAGGTTCTGGTTCCGAAAGGAGTGAAGGTTCAAGTCCTTTCATCCGCATTGTTACAGTCTTTGACACTCCCCGGTCTAAAGACACGGGGATTCTTAAGGAGAAACTTTGGGGGATGAATCCCGCCAAAGTTTAATTCTTAAAGGGTTTGTCAACAACCCACTACTCACTCGCTCAATAATAATTGAGTCTATGGCTACTTTTGATTTTCGGATGATATTTGCCGCGCCATTAACATCGGCATTGATTAACAACCCAGTGCTAGAACGGTAAAGACCTCGTTTAATTCTTTTACCAGACGGTTGCCAATTGTCGGGTTTTTCACCAACTTTCACTGGCAGTAAATCTCGGTCTAAGAAGCTGGCTTTTGATGTGTAAGATTCGTCTTGCTCTACAAATCGCCAACCCCTTAAGTCACACTCTTGCCTGAGCCTATCTTTAACTTTAGCTGTCGGTATTTGGACAAAGTTCTGGTTAGTCTTACCTCCCATATTGACTTCTTGTTTCTGTCCTTTATTCCAACCAAAGACTAGGACGTTAATTTGGCGATCTTCACAATAATCTATGATGGTTCTAACTGCTTTATTGACGGCATCTCTCATCCTTCTGGCGCGAGTTTCTGACAACTGTTGCAGTCTATGAGACGAAAAACCTTTAGGTAGCTTACATTGATCGTGTACTGATTGTACCCGTGCTTTTTCCTTGTTCAACCATTGGTTCCAAGACTTCAATTTGTGACCATCAATAATAAATGGCTTGCCATTACTAGAAGTGCAAGTTAACCAGTTATTGATGCCATGATCGATACCTAAAATTCCCGTTACTTCCAAGCTACAGCTAGGGGCTTGTTTGGTTAGACTTTCGTGTACAAATTCGACCCAAACCTTGCCATTTCTAGGGATTAGTCGAAGTTCTTTAATCTGGCAATCTTTCAAGCGTTCCGGTAAAGTCACCCAGAGAGCATCTGTCCCAAAGTGTTCTTTCCCTTTAGTTCCCAGAGGTAATCTCACCCGATTACCGACTACTTTCAAGGCTTGCCCAGGGTATGAAACTTGGTACATTGCTCCCTTGGTTCTGTACTTGGGCAATCTCGGTTTTTGATTAAGTTCTCCTTTCTTGGCTAACCTTTCTAAGGCTCGGAAAGAGCTAAAGGATTCAGCAACAGATTTGAGGGATTGTTGAGCCACTTGCGAGTAAAGTAAACCGTAATTCTCGTTGGGTTTGGCAATTTTGTACAGGTCTGGGTATTTAATTGCACCTTGGTCTTTGAAGTACTGTTGCCGACTTTCGTAAGTGCCGACATTAAACAGATTATTTGACCATCTTAAGATTTGCTCGACAATGGTTTTGTCAAGTCCCTTTAAATGCCAAACATCTTTTTGCACTGCATACATTAATTTCAACCTCCTTTGATTAATTGTACTATATTTAGAAATATCTAACTGGGAGACTAAAGTCTCCCTCGCCCTTTCATCCCTGGACTAAAGTCGCAGGGTTTTCAGGGTATTTCTTATAAAATTAAAAGTTGCGAGTTCCAAGTGCGATCGCGCTTGGAATTTCTGTTTTTTTTGACTTTATTCATCCAAACTATTAATTCTATAGCAACTGCCAAGATCCTATAAAAAAATATGAGGAGATCGCACCTATCAGAGCATATCTCCTCAACCCAAAACCTCTAAGCAAACCGAATCTTCAAATAATCATCCTCCATCTTAGCACCAGCAGGCTGTAACGCTGCTAAGGCTTGCGGCAATACCAAATTCCGCCGATGATTGCCAATCGTAATATTCAACTCATCCGCTGACTTACTCAACTTAATTTGATCCTTGGCAATTCCCGGTAAATACAGTTCCAAACTATATTGATTCTGATCCTGAACAATTCTTACTGTATTTTCCTTGTAATAAACTTGGCTCGGATCTTCATCACCATAAAGCGTTTCCTTCAACCGATGCAAAGCCGCCAAACCGCACATTTCCTCAGAATAAAGCGGTACTTCCTTCACAGGTAACGGCATAAAATTATCGTGAATCTCCTGCCGATATTGCTGCTGATTCTCCTTCCACCGCTTAAAAAATGGGTCTGTTACTTCATCGGGAATAATCCGATTTGCTACTACCATGTCTGTTGCTACATTGTACAAACTCAAATAAGCGTGAGCTCGCAATGATTCTTTAATTACCATCTTTTCGGGGTTGGTAACTAATCTCACTGAAGTTTGAGTATTATCAGTTAAAACCTTTTCCAAAGCTTCAATCTGTTCGTAAAACTCATAAGGTGCATCCATCACTTCTTTATTCGGCAAAGAAAAACCCGCAATTGGTCTAAAAATTGGTTCAACTAAAGGTCTGAGTGCAACAGAAAGACCTTGCAACGGTTTGTAAAATTTTCTCATGTACCAGCCGCCAACCTCTGGCAAACTTAATAGTCGCAAAGCCGTACCAGTAGGAGCCGAATCGATAATTAAAACATCAAATTCGCCTTCATCGTAATGCCTTTTCATGCGGACTAAGCCAAAAATCTCATCCATTCCTGGCAAAATCGCTAATTCTTCAGCCTGGATGCCATCAAGACCCCGCGCTTGCAAAACTTGAGTAATGTAGCGCTTGACGGCTCCCCAATTTCCCTCTAATTCCATCAAAGCATCGAGTTCAGCTCCCCACAAGTTCGGCTGTACCAGTCGTGCTTCGTGGCCGAGATCCATATCAAAGCTATCTGCTAAAGAGTGAGCCGGGTCAGTGCTCAACACTAAGGTTTTGTATCCCAATTCGGCGCAGCGGAGGCCAGTAGCAGCCGCCACTGAGGTTTTGCCGACTCCGCCTTTCCCCGTCATCAAAATTAAGCGCATGAATTGTTAACCCCGTCTGAGAATTCTTTACATAATTTTACTTTAGCGGGTTTTTACGGGAAACAGGAGTTGTTTGAGTACGTCAAGGCGGGAACAGTTCCAGTAGTCGATGTGAGAGCTAATCAGGCCCTCGGTGTTAAGCTTGAGTTCGCTCCAACCTGGAACCGCAATTCTTGGCTGCCAGGGTACGGGAACAGTCCAGCTTAATGTCCAGCGTGTTTCTATGCGATCTCCGACCTGCGAAATGTTGTGTAAATCTAGTTTTATGTCCTTAAAAAACGTACTCATAAACCCGATCATTTGTTGGTAGCGATCTATGCCTTTAAATCGATTCATCGGGTCTTGAAAGTAAACTTTTTCTGCATAAATGCTATAGGTTTGAGCGGCGGGAAATTTCTTGTAATCTTCTTTTAGTATTTCAATTATATCCATTTTGTTAAGAGTTAGTTGTTAAGTGGTCAGGTATAATTAAACGTAGGGTGGGCGCTCGCCGCCTCAAGAGATGTTTTTCATAGCTATAAATATTTGTCGGCGAGCGCCCACCTTACAATTTATAGCATTTATTTATGTCCACCTACTTAGTTGTTAGTTCAGGACTTACGCACGATCGCAGGATGGCAGGGCGTTACAGATAGTTTTGCATAAGTCCTATAGTTATTGATTTTTAGCACAATTTTGCTGGTAAGTGAAGTACAGAGAAGCCGGGTTTCTTGTGTAAAAACCGATTTGTAAGGGAGAACTATAAAGAAACCCGGTTTCTGGGTTGTACTTTATCAACCTGCAATTTGCTCTATCTTTCACTATCAAAAATGTTCAACAACCATTATATAGCAATCCTAAATGAATCGTAAATTTTTTACCCCACCCCAACCCTCCCCTTGCTAAGGGGAGGGAGTAAGAAATTCACAAATGATTTAGGATTGCTATAGCAATTAGCAATTAGCAATTACCCATTACCCATTACCCATTACCCATTACCCATTACCAATTAAACTTGAGTAACACGAGTAATTCGAGTCCAAGCTTCAATTGTATCCTGCAAAGGTTTCGGTAAGCGATCGCGAACAATATCCGCGTATTGAGTTGTACCCGCCGTACTCGTAAAAGTGACGGTAATAAAATCAGCCGCCCCCGTTGGCGCTGGATAATTCAATTGATTAAAACGAGCTAATTGCTGCCGTTTGAGCAACTCCTGAAACTGTTTCACCTGCTGCATGGAAACCCTGAAAACCTGACGGCCAGAATCATTGGCATTTTCCGGCCCCGCCAGTACGCGCATCAAAGTGCCATCCTCCATCAGCACTGTTTCATAAGTGCGGCCCGTAAAACCACCACTGGCGATCGCCCGAAACACCATACCTTTTGTCAAAGGCGGCGGTAATTGTGCAGTCGGAATCTTCACAGGTTGAAGCGAACTAGCTTGATTTTCTCTACGCAAAACTTTTCCTGTGCGATCGCTACGATAAACCCAAGTTTGGCGGCCGTCAGACAGCACAACTCGCCAACCTTCCACCATCATTTGACCGCACAATTCATCATTTTTAGGCAGTCCCAAACAAGTATTCGGCCAAGTTTGGCGGCTGAATTCCGTAATTTTCAGTCGTCCCGCAGCAATCCCAGTTTCCTTGGACAAATCTTGACGAACAGCACTCGCAACTTGCGCCGGCAATTGATTAGCACCATTTTGCCCAGCTTGCGCCAACTCAGGGTCTACAGACATTAAATTTAATTTATTTACTTCCGGGTTTTCCGGCGATCGCTTAGCACTTACTAAAATTACACGGGGTAAAAGTCCGCGATCGCTTGCTTTTGGCATCACCAGCGGAGCCTGAAATTCATTTTGCCCTAACTCATTTTTCTCTTCCGACTGTGGATATGAGGACGGTAAATTGCCAGCATCAGCATTTGCTGTCTGTATAAACACTGGATACATTTCTAAAGCTAGAATTCCCGTCAATAGCAAAGCTAAGAAAAACGGACTAGGCTGCTTTTCAGGTTGTTTTTCAGCATTTTTCCAGGGATGTTGGGGATTTTTTTTCATAGCCAGCCTCCGCATTACGCCGCACTCAGAAAGCACACAACTCACACAATGTACACAGCTTTAGACTTCACCACCTTACTATTTGGTTCCGCAATCGTAAATAAAGATCCGTAAATTTTTATAATTTAGAGTAAAATACTAATGGCTAAAAAGCTCCCTGTATCAGCATTATTCCTGCTCTCCTAGATAACTAAAACCCCTCTAACTTTTAGCTTCTACTTAACTGAGACGATCATGTCCAACAAAGGGGGTTAAGCCAGATCGGGGTATAACTGTAACCACCTCTACCCCCCTCGTTGCCACAAATCAAATTTTCATCACAAATTTTATCCTCCAAACTACTCCAATAACTGATAGCTTAAATATCAAACATCATCATTGGAGATTAACAGATGGACGCTTTACTCGAAGGCGGCGCAGCTTTGCGCGATCGCGACTATACCCTGATCGTAGATAAAAGCCAAAGTATGTCCATCTCAGACCAAGCAGACGGTAAAAGTCGCTGGGATGTCATGCAGGAGTCCGCCTTAGCACTAGCAGCTCAATGCGAACAATTCGATCCTGATGGCATCACCCTTTACCTATTCGCAGATGATTTTAAACGTTACGACAGCACCACTGCTAGTAAAGTTGCCCAGATATTCCAAGAAAATCAGCCATCTGGCAAAACCAAGCTAGCCCCAGCTCTAAAAGATGCTACAGATAACTACTTTGAGCGTCGAGCTACAGAACGCGCCAAAGCTAACGGAGAAACAATTATAGTAGTCACATCCGGTGAAGTCAACAATCCTCAATCAGTAAAGCAGATAATTATTGATGCCTCAAATCAGTTAGAGCGAGATGAAGAACTCGCAATTTCACTAATTCAAGTAGGCTCCAATCAAACAGCAACAGAATTTTTCAAAATCTTGGACGATCAATTGCAGAGTGCTGGCGCTAAATTTGACATCTGCAACACCGTCACCTTAGAACACATGGAAGATATGTCCTTGACTGACGTGCTACTCAATGCCATTGTTGATTAGTATCTCAATTGCAACTGCGATCGAGTTGAGAAGGGTACTAAGCTAAAATATACTCTGCACGACCGAATATCCTCTATATTCAGGGGAGGGATCGAATCAGTCTTTGGTGTTAAGGGATGTAGGTGTTGCTAGCTGAGGCTTTCTGAGAGCGTCAACTGACGTTCAGTTTAAGATTTTAAATATTGGTACCATAGACTTAGGCTTTCCCATCGAGCTGGAAGTATTGCCTATTTCGGTGAAAAAGTTAAAGTGTTCTTAAAGGCAGGGGATGTGGGAGTAATCTTCACTGATGGCATTATCGAAGCTGAAAATCTTAATGAGGCCCCGTACAACGTCAAGTAGCTAATTGAGGCAATCAAACACAACTTGCCGCGTGGCTATTGAAATCAGATATGTTGTAATTGATGACCTACGACAACATATCGGGCAATATAAGGTCTATTATGACATCACTTTGGTGGTACGTAAGCAAAAATAAGCAGCACAATTCGGATTTAGCAACTATGATTCAGATATTTGGCGACTTCGAGGAGCCGCCTTTCACACAAGAATACTTGATCATCGGATTTTCTCCCAGTTCGTTTCCCCTAAAACAGCGATGGCGAAATAATGGTTTATCTGCTGATTTTCTTGCCGATTATTTAGCAACTTTCTTTCCCGGAAACGAACAGGAACCTGCTAGTATCGAGAAGCAAGTGCAGGTCAAAAGTGCTATCAGTTATGTTGCCAATGAATTGCTAGAAAATGCCATGAAATTTAACGACGAAACCTGCCAGTATCCGATCAGTATTCGCCTCCACCTAGAAAGTGGTAGAGTAGCATTTCTAATGACTAACAGCATCCCTCCCCAAGCCGTTGATAAATTTCAGGCTTACATTCAGGAGTTAACTACATCAGATCCAAATGAGCTATACATTTACCAGTTAGAAAAAAATGCTGCTGACGAAAACTGTACCGCTTCTGGTTTAGGCTTACTGACTATGATCAACGACTATGAAGCTAAGCTGGGTTGGAAGTTCGAGACTGTCCAAAAAGACCCAGAAGTTATTGCCGTAACCACAATGGTGCAGCTAACAGTATAGGCTACTTAAGCTACCTCTAAATTTACAAGGAACTTTAAACGGATGGAGATCAAGACCGAAGATTACCGTATATGTTACGATAAAGCAACTGCAACGATTATTTTACAAGGCGCTCTCCGGCTCAGCGGCATGGAAGAGTACGCGCCTGTGGTACAGTTGCTCAACGATGTTGCTGACTCAGAACCACCCAAAATTGTGCTGAACTTGCAGGAACTAGAATTTCTCAACAGTTCTGGGATCAGTATGTTGTCGAAGTTTGCGATCAAGGTGCGTCAGAAAGGAAACGTTCAGATGCAGATTAAAGGTTCTCAGTCAATCCCCTGGCAAGGAAAGTCTTTGCGGAATCTACTACGTCTGATGCCTACCTTGGAGCTGGAATTAAAATAGAAAGTTTGAGAGGGCGTATGGCTAGTACAGGCTTTCGGCATCAGAGTATTTTTGTCAATGCACAAAGACTGGAAGACAGGTCAAAAGAACCACCATCCAGAGAATATCTGCTTCTGGAAATAGAACAACTGCGCCAGGAACTCCAAGAGATCAAAGCCGAAAAGATGCAGTTGGATATTTTGCTGGAGGCAACCTGTGCCCGCGCTGATGCTGTAGAAGTTTTACTGCATGAATCCCATCAACAACTGCAAGCCGAAATTGCAGAACGCGAACGGGCACAAGCGGCGATGAAGGAGGCTCAAGCAGAACTTCAGTCTGTTCAGGTAACTGTCAGTACAGACAAGGCTGACATGGAAATGATTTTAGAAACAATGAGGGAACACGGCGACTTTCTGGAAAACTTACTGCACGATCAGTGCATTCGCGACCCGGTAACTGGTCTTTTTAACCGCCGTTACTTGAAGGAGTTCCTGACAAGGGAGATCGAGCGCTCCACGCAAGCGCAGCAATCTTTGGGCATTATTATGCTCGACATTGACTACTTTAAGCGTTTTAACGACACTTTTGGTCACGATGCAGGCGATCTTGTCCTGCAAGAATTGAGCCTATTTTTGCAAAGGTGCGTCCACAATTCAGAAATTGTTTGCCGTTACGGAGGTGAGGAGTTTGTCCTGGTTTTGCCAGAGAGTAGCTTGGAAGATGCTTACCAACGTGCTGAACAACTGCGCCAAGGTGTGAAGCAGTTAAATGTAAAATATAACGGTCAGTCTCTTGACGTGATTACTGTTTCTTTGGGGGTAGCTTGTTTTCCAGAGCATGGTAAAACTGGTGCGGAAGCGATCCAAGCAGCAGACGTGGCTCTCTACCGCGCCAAGGCTAAAGGGCGCGATCGCGTTATCTCGGCTAGATCTAGGTTTTAAAGCAACCGCCAAGGTCAGGAAAATCTTCTTAATTGCTCCAACCATTGCTTTTATTGCATTTTCCTTCTGGCGTTATAGATAATTAAAGCCTTTTACCCTTATAAATAACTAATGTTCCTTTCTGCTTTCCGTCTTAGCCTGTGCTTGTGCCTTCCGCCTTAGCCCGTGCTTGTGCCTTCTGGCTTGTGCCTTCCACCTTAGCCTGTGCCTTTTGGCTTTTGGCTTCTGGCTTTTGCCTTCTGCTCTAACTTCATACCAATAGAAACTATGGTAGGGTGTATCACCAACTACAGTGACATATATAATCTTTGTCAAGGCGCAAATTCCAAGACAATGCAGGAAGAACAACTGTCTAAAGAAGAGCTACTTTTGGAGATAGAAAAACTGCGCCAAGAAGTAGAAAACCTGAAAAGGGAAAAAACTGACTTGGAAATTTTGCTGGAAACTACCTCCTTACACTCCGATAGTGTTGAAGCCGAGTTACACGATAAAGCATTAGAGGCGGTACGTGAAGGCGAGGCAAAGTTAGCTCAGTTTCTGGAAGCAATACCCGTAGGAGTAGCTGTGTTGGATGCTACTGGTAAACCCTACTACGCTAATCGCGCCGCCGTGCAATTACTTGGCAAGGGAGTTGTGCCATCAATTACAGTTTACAAAATACCCGACATTTATCAACTTTATGTCGCAAATAGCCCTCATCTTTACCCCGTTGAAGAATTGCCAATATCGCGGGCTTTGAATGGCGAAACCTCAATGGCTGATGATATAGAAGTCCACCAAGGCGATCTGATTATACCTCTAGAAAGTAGAGGAACGCCAATATTTGATAGCAATGGTAAAGTGATCTATGCGATTTCCGTTTTTCAAGACATTAGCGATCGCAAAAAAGCAGAAGCTGAGCGCCAAAGGTTCACTAACGAACTCTTTGAGCTAAATTTGAATTTGGAAAAAGCTCTAGATGCCGAATTAGAACTAACCGATGCTTACGGGCGGTTTGTTCCTCACCAATTTCTCTACTTTTTAGGATATGAAAGCATTGTTGATGTCAAATTAGGAGATCAAGTACAGCAGGAAATGTCAGTGCTGTTTGCTGATATTCGTGATTTCACTTCGCTTTCAGAAACTTTAACTCCAGAAGAAAATTTTAAATTTATTAATGCTTATCTCAGTCGAATGGAGCCTGCAATTACTGAAAATAATGGTTTTATTGATAAATATATTGGCGATGCAATTATGGCTCTATTTAATGGCGAGGCAGATGGTGCAGTTCAATCTGGAATTTCGATGCTGCAAACTCTGGCAGATTACAATCAACAGCGCCAAAATTCGGGCTACGTGCCGATTAAAATTGGGGTGGGGATCAATACAGGTACTTTGATGCTAGGTACTGTGGGTGGACAAAACCGGATGGACAGTACAGTTATTAGTGATGCTGTTAATTTAGCATCTAGGATTGAAGGGTTGACGAAAGAGTACGGGGTGCAAATGTTAATTTCTAACCAAACATTTTCGCGCTTACATAATCCTGCGGATTATTCTATCCGTATCGTTGACCAAGTAAAGGTTAAGGGGAAGTCAGAGTTTGTGACAGTGTACGAAGTATTTGATTCTGACCCCCCAGAAGTTCGAGAAGGTAAGTTAGGAACTTTGAAAAGATATGAGGAAGCTATGTTGCTTTACCATCAGAAGAGCGTGAGAGAGGCGGGCAAACTGTTTGAAGAATGTTTGCAAAAAAACCCTGAAGATCGGGTGTCTCAAATTTATCTAAAACGGTGTCGAGATTGGCGATCCCTACTCAAAGATTTTTAGGCAAGGTAAAGGGCAAAAAAGTTTTCCCTGCTGGATTGTTAAAAAATAAAAAATAAAGTGTTGTGCAAAGTGCCATAATCATCGTAATATTTAAAGTCAAGACTTACATAGTTATGATGTAACGCCGCCCTCTGGGCGGTTAAAGATACCGGCCAGGGCGGCGTTACGGATATTAGTCCTAATAAAGTTAAAAACGATCTGATGGGTATAAAAGAAATGTTAGAAAATTACACCGCTAAGCTTAAAATTCAGCGGATTGGTATATTAGAATTTATTGGTATATTTTGCCTTTGCTGCTTCCTAGTTGTGAGTTGCGGAAAGTCGGCAACTCAATCAGTTAATTCTACAAATACAGAGGCGGGAACGGGAAGAATTACAATTGGTACAACGCTGAAACTGCGGACGATCGATCCTGCTGATGCTTATGAACAAATATCAGGTGGATTGCTTTACAATTTGGGCGATCGCCTCTACACTTACGAGTCGGGAACTACTAAGCTAATTCCACAATTAGCAACAGCAATGCCTAAAATTAGTCCCGATGCTTTAACTTATACTATACCACTACGTCAAGGCGTTACTTTCCATGATGATACGGCATTCAATGCTGAGGCAATGGTATTTTCTCTAGAACGATTTATTAAAAATGGAGGTCGTCCAGCATTTTTGTTAGCTGATGCTGTGGAATCTATTAAGGCCACTGGTGAATTTGAGTTAACAATTAAGCTGAAACAACCTTTTGCTGCTTTTCCTTCCCTACTAGGATTTGCGGGTGCTTGTGCAATTTCTCCTAAAGCTTACGAAATTGGCCCGGGTAAATTTAAACCGGATACTTTTGTGGGAACGGGTCGTTATCAGCTAGCAAAATATGGTAGCGATTCTTTAAAATTAGATGTTTTTGATAAGTATTGGGGGAATAAACCCGCCAATAAAGGAATTGACGTTCAGTTCCTTTCTACGCCTGCAAATTTGTTTAATGCTTTTCGTACAGGTGCAGTAGATGTGGCTTATTTGTCTCTAGATGCTGACCAAATTCGTAACTTGGAAGAGAGAGGTAAAAAAGGCAATTGGCAGGCGATCGCAGCTAAAAGTAATACGGTGAGTTATATGGTACTCAACCTCAAGTCTAAACCTTTGGATAATTTAGCAGTAAGGCAGGCAATCGCCACAATTATTGACCGCCCATTGCTTAACGAACGGGTATTGCGAGGACAAGCGGAACCTCTTTATAGCCTAATTCCTACCACATTTGATGTACAAAAGCCAGTTTTTAAAGAACAGTATCAAGAGGCTAACGCAGCTAAGGCAAAAGAACTTTTGAAGAAGGCTGGGTTCTCGGCTGCTAATCCTGTAAAACTACAAATTTGGTATCCTTCCGCTTCTTCCAAAAGGGCAATGGTGGCGAATACTCTGAAGGCAATTGCTCAACAAAAATTAGATGGGGCGTTGCAAATAGAAGTTAATGGTGTAGAAGCTCCCACTTTGTTTCAAAATCTGGATAAAGGGATTTATCCTTCTGCTTTAGTGGATTGGGTTGCTGACTACTTTGATGCTGACAATTACATTCAGCCATTTCTGAGTTGTAGTAAAGGCTCAGCGGCGGCGGGATGTCAAGAGGGAGCGAGTCAGGGTCAGGGTTCATTTTACTATAGCGATCGCGTGAATCAACTGATTTCTAAGCAGCGACAAGAGCAGAATCCCGCCACCCGCAAAGCTATTTTTGGCGAAATTCAAGATATATTAGCTAAAGATGTTCCGTTCATTCCTTTATGGCAAGATAAGGATTATGTTTTTGCTCAAAAAGGTGTGACTGGTGTTGTTCTAGAACCAACACAATCTTTTCCCTTTTGGCTGCTTGGTAAGCAGTAAGTTAAACGTAGTAAGTTAAACGTAGGGTGGGCGCTAGCCGCAAACAAGCTTATACTTTACCCATATATCATTTGCGGCGATCGCCCACCTTACAAGCTATAGTTAATATTTAACAGTCAATCTTGCTCCTGCTGCTGAAAGAAATAGCCAATAAGATAAAGAGAACCACAAAGGACAGTTAAATCCTCGCCAATCGCAGTATCTAAAGCTGTGAGTAAATCTGGATAAGTTTGACAATGAGATAATGTTGGGCAGATACTTAAAGCTAACTTGGCTAACTCTTCTGGTTCAGCAGAACTATGGTCAGGTACGGGTACTAAATAAAGACGATCGCCTGTTGCCAACACAGCCTTAAAAATATCAGCATGGTCTTTAGTAGAAAGCATACCCATTACCCAAGATTTGCCCTTTTTTTGCGGGTATAAATGAGCTAGAGTATCGACATATTGACGTAAGGCGATAGCAGCGGCTGGGTTGTGAGCGCCGTCAACTAATAGTTTATGATTTCCCCAAGTTGTCCATTGCAGACGACCAGGCCATTTAGTATTTTCCATCCCGTTTTGGATAGCAGTTTCCGAAATTTTCCACCCTTGTTGCTGGAGAATTTGGCAAGTTGCGATCGCGAGGGCTGAGTTCATTAATTGAATTTCCCCTAATAGTGTTAAAGGGTATTTAATTGCGATCGCAGGTGTTGGTAAATTAATGTTAGTATCTGGTTCTGGCTGATATTCTACCCAATTTTCTCCTAAATCTAATGCAGGTTTTGGCCAGATAGCAGGACAGTTTAATTGTTCAAGGCGTTTTTCGATAACTGCTTTAGCTTCTAGAGGTAATTGTCCGATGACAGCAGGGCAATTTTGTTTGAGAATACCTGCTTTTTCACCTGCAATATCTGCTAAAGTTGGGCCGAGAACTTGCCAGTGTTCGCGACTGATGGAAGTGATGATGGAAACGAGAGGAGTTTCGCAGACATTAGTTGCATCTAATCTTCCGCCTAACCCAACTTCTATGACGGCAATATCTACTTCTTTTTCGGCGAAATATAGCCAAGCGGCGGCGGTAAATACTTCAAATTGGGTAGGAGATTCACTATCTTTATTATTAACAACGTTTACTACTTGTAAAAGATAATCTTCTAATTGTTCTGATGAAATGGGTTTTTGATTGATACAGATGCGTTCATTCCAGTCAATTAAATGGGGAGAAGTGTAGCGACCAACTTCATAGCCTGCGGCAGTTAATATGTAAGAAAGATAGGCACAAACGGAACCTTTGCCATTTGTACCTGCGACATGAATAATAGGGATTTTTTGGTGAGGGTTGCCTAATTTATCTAAGAGTTGTTGAATTCTGTCTAGACCGAGATTTACACCGAAGCGTTGATAGGGTTTGAGGATAGAATCTACTTTCATTATCGCACTTCTTTACCAAACTACTGCCCCAATTGAAAAATAATTCCTAAATATTTACGGATTAAGATAAATTAAAGGATTTTACTGATTTTAAGAGCGGACAAAAAATCAGTCGATCGGGGTAATCTATCTTAATCCGTTTTCAGCAATAATTTGATTAATTAGGCAAGGGCTGGTAAATTACTGCCAGGACAAACTAGCGGTAAAATTATCAGCCAATTAGCTCCAAACCTTTCCCATGAGAGGAAACACCATTCTTAATTCGCGCTGCCACTACCATCAGCAGCAAGGCCAAACTGTCGTCAGAGAGACTATCAACCAAGTTCTGCATATCTAGTAAAGACTCTAGTTGCTTTGGCACTGACATCTGGCTGCCATTGCCAAATCCCTCTCCCCCCGTCAGCCGGGCACAGAAGTAAGCGCGGGCTCCCGGCTTAATCTCGTCCATTGCCTCGATTAATTTCCACAGCACCTCAGTAGAGATGCCCGTCTTCCCCCGCCTAAACTCTGAAATATGATTCTCGCTAACGCCTGAAAACTTGGATAACTGTTTCCCAGATATCCCGTAGCGTTCAATAGTCACCCTAAAAAGTTCGGAAATCATTGTAACGTTTTGTGACAAAAATCTATGATTAGCCTTTAACGGTGGTATCGTTCTTAGGTTACTGATTAACAGAGACCAGTAACAGCCAAACAGCTTTAATAACTCAATCAATTATAACTCTGCCCGCATAATGTAGTGTCGGCGCAGTTTTATTTTTCCCTGAGAACAATAAGCATCAACCGAATTTTAAGTTTCAGCCTAGACTCAATAAGGCTTGCAGACTCATTATCGGAGATGTTTAATGGCTGCTGCTTGTTTTACGAAAGGAAGTAGAAGATTTGAATACAAATGGCAGAGTATGGTTTCGAGTCATATTTCTCTGTCCTTAGAGTCAAACTAACATTGTGTTTTTGGGTTGAGTGTGATTTTAATCACAGTGTCTATGAATTTGGGAGCTATAAAATGTCAACAAACTTAACTGAGCCGATTTCTCAAAAATTACTGCAATGGCTTGAGCCTAATTTGAGTGCGGTAATTGTCGGGAACCGACGGCTAAGTGTAGAGGAAGTCGCCAGGGTTGCCCGCTGTGGAACCAGAGTGCGGTTGAATGATGAAAGCGATGTTGCGGAACGAGTGCAAGCATCCTGCGATTACATTACGGATGCTGTGGAGTCGGGAAAAGCAATTTATGGAGTCACCACTGGCTTTGGTGGGATGGCCAATACAGAGATTGCACCTGAAGAGGCCGCAAGTTTACAAAACAATTTGATTTGGTTTCTCAAAGCTGGGGCAGGGCAAAAGCTGCCCACAGCTTGCGTCCGCGCCGCCATGCTCTTGCGAATTAACTCCCACCTCCAAGGTGCTTCAGGAATTAGGCTGGAGTTAATTAAACGGATGATCGTATTTCTCAACGCAGGAGTTACGCCTCACGTTTGTGAATTGGGCTCCATTGGCGCTTCCGGGGATTTAGTTCCCCTAGCGCAAATCACAGGGGCATTAATAGGTTTAGATGACAGTTTTACTGTGGATTTTAATGGCAGAGAAATGTCAGCAATTCAAGCGCTGGAATTATTAGATTTACCAAAAATTGATTTGCGACCCAAAGAAGGGTTAGCAATGGTTAATGGTACATCTGTAATGACTGGCATTGCTGCCAACTGCGTTCGGGATTCGCAAGTAATGCTTGCCTTAGCAATGGGTACTCATGCTTTGATGATCCAAGGATTAGGCGCGACAAATCAATCTTTTCACCCCTTCATTCACAAGCTTAAACCTCATTTTGGTCAAGTGTGGGCGGCTTCCCAAATGGTTGAACTCCTCGCAGGTTCCTGCTTGAATCGAGATGAGTTAGATGGGCAGCATGATGCTCGCGGCGAGCATCCGATACAAGACCGTTATTCACTGCGTTGTTTGCCTCAGTACATAGGGCCGATTGTGGATGGAATTGCAGAAATTGCCCAACAGATTGAAGTTGAAGTTAACTCTGTTACTGATAACCCTTTAATCGATACTGAGAATCAAGCTAGCTATCACGGTGGCAATTTCTTAGGGCAATATGTTGGCGTTGGGATGGATAGGTTGCGCTATCTTTTAGGTCTGCTGGCTAAGCATTTGGATGTGCAAATTGCGCTGTTAGCTGCACCTGAATTTAATAATGGTTTGTCGCCTTCTTTGGTTGGCAACACCAGCCGTAAGGTCAACATGGGATTAAAAGGTCTGCAAATAGCTGGAAACTCAATTATGCCACTATTGACTTTTTACGGAAACTCAATTGCTGACCGCTTTCCCACTCACGCGGAACAATTCAATCAGAATATCAATAGCCAAGGATTCGCTTCAGCAAATTTAGCTCGTCGCTCAATTGAATTGTTCCAGCAATATATGGCAATTTCCCTAATGTTTGCCGTCCAAGCTGTTGACTTGCGAACCCATGAAGTTGCGGGTCACTATGACGCGCGGGAATGTTTGTCGCCACTTAGCTTACCGCTATATGAAGCTGTGCGCGAAGTTGTAGGACAGCCGCCTAATGTCGATCGATCTTACATCTGGAATGACAACGAGCAATCTTTGGATATACACATTGCCATGATTGCTGCTGACATTGCACAGGAAGGACGAATTGTACAAGCTGTGAACCAAATTTTATCAAGTTTGAAGTAGGAAGAGGAAGGGGAAGGGGAAGAAGTTTTGGTGTTAACTTAAGCTGAAAGCCACCAGGGGTTTTAATCCCTAGTAGACTGAAGGTTTAACATTAGTTTAAGTTGCACTTACCTATTTATTCTTTTTTCCCCTCTTCCTGCATAAAACAATCCATTTGTACCTAAGAATAGCCTGCAAAATGGCGTAATAAAGAGTTAAATTTTTAACTTTTTCAGAGCTGCTTGTCTTTTACGCAAGCATTCGCAATTTTGCGGCTGTAAAGGATTGTTGAACTTGTTGAATATTAACTAGAAAGGCACAAAAATGGTTACTCACAATATTTCAGCTAATATCTCTGAAACTGCTTTTCAGCTAGATATTTATCCCACTAAAAAAGCAGAGAGATTTCCAAGTCACCAACACTTTTTGACTGATACTGTGCGCCAGTGCGTCAAAATTTATCAACTTGAACCGAGAGATTGGCAACAAATTTCTCAGGCAATTAATCCTAGTTGTATGCGGGATGTTTCGTTAGAAAATAAACATTACTCAAAGGCTTTAGTTAGTGGTTTTCTATTTGCCTTAGCAATGGTGCACCAGTGCATCCAAATCATGAACACAAAACCTATTGTTTGGCAGCAATTTTACCGAGGATAAAATAGGGATGAATATTGCAGAGCATATCGAGAGAGGGTGTAGATTTTTTCCTGAGAAAACGGCTTTGATTTTTGAAGGTAAATCTTTTAGTTACAAGCAACTAAATCAATTGGCAAACTGTGCTGCTAATGGTTTGCAAGGATTGGGGATCAAACGGGGAGATTGCGTCGCTCTATTCCTGCCTAATATTCCTGAATTTGTCATCTCTTATCTGGGCATCTTAAAGATTGGAGCTGTCGCAGTTTCTATCAATGCGATGCTCAAAACTGATGAAGTTCGGTTTATTCTCAATGACTGTGCTGCTAAGATAGTAATTGCGACAGAATCATTGCGAATACAAGTGCCTGATGATGATTTAGCTTATCTTCAATACATTTTGATTGCTGAAGATGGAGTTATTAAGCCGCCGAGTGTGGTTGTCAATCATTCTTCTCATATTTATGGAAGTAAGCTGAGTTTAAGTTGTAAAGAAATCAGTTTGTTACAACTGATAGCTTTAGCTTCAGCAGAAGCTAAAGCTGTTGAAATGGAACCTACAGAACCCGCTGCAATTATCTATACATCGGGGACGACTGGTTTTCCTAAAGGAGCTGCGCTTTCTCATGGCAATGTGACTTCAAATATGCACTCTGTCAAGCACTGCTGCGGTATGAGGGCTGAAGATCGGTTGCTTTTGTATTTACCATTGTTCCATTGTTTCGGTCAGAATTTCATTCTAAATGCGGGATTAAATGCTTGTGCGACTATCATTTTGCAGCGCAGATTTTATCCAGCAGAAGTTTTGAAGGTAACGGTTTCAGAGCAGATTACCATGTTTTTTGGAGTCCCGACTGCCTTTGCCAAGCTGTTAGAAATGTCGCCGGATGAATGCAACTTTAACTCAGTACGCTATTATTTTAGCGCTGCTGCTAGAATGCCTTTGGAAGTTGTAGAGCAGTGGCAAGAACAGTATGGTTTGGTGATTCATGAAGGGTACGGTTTGACGGAAACTTCGCCTTTTTCTTGTTACAACCATTACTTGAAATATAAGCCTGGTTCGATTGGGATGCCAATTGATAATGTGGAAATGAAGGTGGTGGATACTGAGGGTTCAGAAGTTGATGTCGGAGAAGTTGGCGAGATTATTATTCGCGGCCCGAATGTGATGTCGAGCTATTGGAACCGTCCTGCTGAAACTGCCGAAGTTATGTCAAATGGTTGGTTTCATACTGGAGATTTGGGTCGGATGGATGAAGAGGGCTATTTCTACATTGTTGACCGCTTGAAGGACACGATCAATGTTTCGGGATTTAAGGTTTATCCGAGTGAATTGGAGCGGGTAATTTCTCAACATCCAGCGGTTGCGGAAGTGGCTATCTGTGGCGTTCCTGACAAGGTTAAAGGCGAGAGCATTTTGGCGAATATTGTCCTTAATAATGGGCAAGTTGTAGCGCCAGAGGATGTGATTTCTTTCTGCTCGAAACAGATAGCGGCTTATAAGGTTCCTCACCTTGTCCGGTTTGTTGACGCGCTTCCAAAAAATGCGACGGGTAAGGTTTTGAGGCGAGTTTTGCGCGAGGCGCATAATTAAGCTCCTATCCTAGTCAGGTTTCCAACTCTTTAGGGTGTCTTACCTTGAGTTATGCTCTGCGAATTTTTAACCTATCGCGGTTAGACACCCTACTCTTAATTGCACAAAAGTTTACAATTTCAAAACGAGTTACATTGTCATGTCTCAATCAGTAGGTATTCGATCAATAGCTGTTAGCTTTCCAAAAGAAGTTATTGGAAATAATTACTTTTTAGAAAACTATCCAGAACTCTTCGATACAACAAAACAAGCAAGTTTTTCCAAGGCTTTTACACCTGTAGAAGGTGCTGAAACGAATGCCTGGACAAAGACGATGCTCCCATACGTATCCGATCCTTTTCGAGGTAGTATTGAGCGCCGGATTATTAGTGGTGATGAGACTTCATTAACTCTTGAACATAATGCAGCTTTACAAGCTATTGAATTAGCAAATCTGACTGTTTGGGATGTTGATTTAATGATTGTTTCCTCAATGTTTCCACATCATATTATTCCAGGAAATGCAGCTTATCTAGCAAAGCAATTAAACCTAGAATGTCCGGCTTTCAATCTCGGTTCAAGCTGTGCTGGTTCACTTTTTGCTCTTGAAGATGCTTGCTTGCGAGTTGCATCTGGACGATACAAAAATATTTTGGTCGTAGTTTCATGCACATACTCTCGATTCTGTAAGGGAGAAGCTTTTTCTATCTTCTCCGGTGATGGAGCAGGTGCTTTTTTGGTTGGTAAACTTGAAGCAAATCAAGGACTTATTGGGTCAGAAATTATCAACACTAAAGAATCGTGTGGGGCTGTTTCCGCAGACCTCACAACTGACGTTCAAGGTCAACCAGTATTCATGGTTCGGGCAAACAAAGAAGCTGGTAAAAAAATGCCAGAATTATTCACGAAATACTTTCGTAAGTGCTGTACTGGTGCTTTAGAAAATGCTGACGTGACTTTGAAGGAAATCGATTTCTTTATTTTTTATGCTGCGACAGCATGGTACGTTGATTTCTGCGTAGAAGAGTTAGGTATTGATCCTGCGAAAACAATCAATATTTACCCTCACTATACTAATATTTCTACAGCTTCGGTTGTAGTTGCTTTGCATCATGCAGCAAAGCTAGGAAAAATTAACGAGGGTGATTTGGTTCTTGTTTACGCTCATGGTTTTGTGGGTAATGCTGCTGCAATGGTTATCCGCTGGGGGAAAGTTGCATTAGGCCCCATGCCAACTCCATCGCCAAGCTTCATCAATGTTCCGGCAGCAGTAATGGTTTGATCGCGTCCTAATGTAAAGAATTTACCATTTGAATAAGTAATGTTTTGTGGTAATTCTTTGCTTGTCGGGGGAGTAATCAATAAAAAAAAATATTTTTACTCTCGACACATCCAGATTTTAACTCATCAAAAATAAGGAGTTTAATGATGTTCTACTCAAGAGAATTCGATGGAAAAGTTGCGCTTGTTACTGGAGGTTCATCAGGTATTGGCAAAGCAATAGCATTCGCATTTGCTAGCGCTGGAGCAAATATAGTAATTGCTGGTCGCCGAGTTGCGGAAGGGGAACAAACAGTCCATGAAATTTGTGAAAGAGGAGGGGAGGCTATTTTTGTGAAAACTGATGTTTCTCAGGAGGCTGATGTAAAAGCATTGGTTGACAAAACTGTGGAAGTTTATGGTCGTTTAGACTACGCCTGTAACAATGCTGGCGTAATTGTAGGAGGTTCGATTACAACTCTTTTAGAATCAGATTGGGATCGCATAACTAATGTAAACCTTAAAGGAACTTGGCTTTGTCTCAAATATGAGATCCCTGCTATGCTCCAACAAGGCGGTGCTATCGTGAATATAGCATCTATAGCTGGAATTACTGGCTTGGTTGGTTTTTCTATCTATTCAGCTAGCAAAGGCGGGATTATTGCTTTAACCCAAACCGCAGCGATGGAGTATGCTAAGTCTGGCATCCGCATCAATGCTGTTAGTCCAGGAGCCATCCAGACTGAGGCTCTAAATATGAATATCCCCATAGACCAACTTGCTTATATAGAAGCACAGCATCCTGTGGGACGTATCGGTCAGCCAGAGGAGGTTGCTAATGCTGTTACGTGGCTATGTTCGGAAAAAGCTTCGTTTGTTACAGGGCATAACATGGTGATTGACGGCGGATACACCGCGCAGTAGGGAAAATGCCCCAAAAACCGAGAGCGATTGTTAACAGTCGCTCTTGTCTTTGTATACATTTTTCTTAACAAATCTATGCTATCTAGCACTATACTTTCATATTCCTACCTCAATTATCTGAAAATGCTGTATTCTATATCACATAATTTTTGTATAAATTTGTGCTACTTTTATTGGTTATATGGGTGCTGTTTTTACTTTCGACAGTCTGATTATCAAAAAATTGCACATCTAAAATTATGCTAAAACTCAACGGCTACCAACTTTTTCAACCCATTTACGAAGGCTTCAAAACCGTTATTTATCAAGCCGAACGATCCTCAGATAATACTCCCGTAATTATCAAAACTCTCAGAGCAGATTATCCCACCCTAGAAGAAATCGCCCGCCTCCGACATGAATACAATATCCTTCAAAGTTTAAAGATAGAAAAAATTATTAAACCGATTGAAATAACGAACTACCAACATAGTTTAGTTTTGGTTTTAGAATACTTTGACTCTCAGTCATTAAAAAAATTTGTCAATGCAGAAAACCTTGAATTAAAACAATTCCTAAATATTGCTATTCAGATAGCAGAAATTTTAGCCCAACTGCACCAGAATCACGTAATTCATAAAGATATTAAACCGCAAAACATTATTATAAATCCCCAAACCAAGCAAATAAAAATTATAGACTTCAGCATTGCTACCAGCTTGGAAAGAGAAACCCAAAGCCCCATGAATCCCAATTGCATTGAAGGCACTCTTGCTTATATGTCCCCAGAACAAACTGGGAGAATGAACCGCACCCTTGACTATCGCACTGACTTTTATTCCTTGGGTGTCACATTCTACGAGATGTTGACGGGTCAATTGCCTTTCAATTCACTAGATCCAATGGAATTGATACATTGCCACATTGCAAAAAACCCCATTCCACTCCACCAACGCAATCCAGAATTACCAATAACCATAGCGAATATTGTCACAAAATTGTTGGCTAAAAATGCTGAAGATAGATATCAAAGTGCTTTGGGATTAAAAGCTGATTTAGAAGAATGCTTGACGCAACTGCAAACAACAGGAAAAATTGAAGACTTTATTCCGGGTAAAGTGGATAAAACTGGACAATTCCTGATTCCGCAAAAACTATACGGACGGGAAGCGGAAGTGGAAACTCTCTTACAAGCCTTTGAGCGGGTCAGCTTAGGGCAAAGCGAAATGATGCTAGTTTCTGGTTATTCTGGCATTGGCAAAACTTGCGTAATTCAGGAAATTCACAAACAAATTGTTCGGCAAAGGGGATATTTTATTAGCGGTAAGTTCGATCAATTTAAGCGAGATATTCCCTATGCCGCTATTACTCAGGCTTTGCAAGAACTTATTCGGCAGCTATTGACACAAAATTATGACGAAATTGCTGTTTGGAAAGAGAAACTGCTTGTAGCTTTAGGCGAAAATGGGCAAATTATTATTGACGTTATTCCAGAAGTGGAACTAATTCTCGGCAAACAGCCTGAAGTTTCTCAATTAGGGTCTACAGAAACCCAAAACCGTTTCAATCGTATATTTCAGCAATTCATTTACGTTTTTGCTCAACCCTCGCATCCCCTAGTCTTGTTTCTTGATGACTTACAATGGGCAGATTTAGCTTCTCTAAATGTAATCGAACAGTTAATGACGGACTCGGATAATCATTACCTGTTAATGATTGGTGCCTATCGAGATAATGAAGTGAGTCCAGTTCACCCGACTATTCAAACTTTAGAAAAAATTGAGAAAGCTGGTTCTCCTGTGAATAATGTTGTGTTGCAACCCTTAGATATTATTCATGTCAGTCAGTTAGTAGGCGATACCTTGAGCGAGGTTGCTATAAACGGCAACCGCATTTTCGAGCTATCTGAATTATTATATAATAAAACTCAAGGAAATCCATTTTTTTTAACGCAGCTATTTAAAACTTTAGCCTCTGAAAAATCATTAAGTTTTAATTTTGAATTAAATCAGTGGCAGTGGAGCATTGAGAAGATTCAAAGCTTAGGAATTACCGACTTCAATGTAGTCGAACTGGTAGCTAGGAATATTCGTAAATTGCCAGATAATACCCAGCAAGTTCTGAGATTAGCAGCTTGTATTGGTAGCCGATTTAATTTGGATGTTTTGGCGATTGTCAATGAGAAATCTTCTCACGATACCGCAGAGGATTTGTGGACGGCTTTGCAAACCGGATTAATTTTACCGTTAAATCAGGATTATAAAATAGCTTTATTGTTTCAACCAGATGATAAGAACGAGTTGTTGTTTGATAAATCGAGAGTGGGTTATAAGTTCTTACACGACAGAGTACAACAAGCAGCTTACTCTTTAATTCCAGAAGCAGGCAGAAAACCAACTCACCTGAAAATCGGTCAATTGGTGTGGAAAAATACGCCGAGCGAAAATCTTGAAGAAAATATTTTCGATATTGTCAATCAAGTAAATATCGGACGAGAGTTTATCGTATCTGAATTGGAAAAAAAAGAGCTAGCTAATTTTAATTTAAAAGCCGGAAAGAAAGCAAAAACTGCGACCGCTTATAAAGCAGCTATTGGGTATTTGAATGTGGCTTTAGAGCTTCTGCCAGAATCAGGCTGGCAAAGTCACTATGAATTAACAAAAAATATTCATTTGGAAGCGTTAGAGTTAGAATATCTAAATACTAATTTTGAGCGGGCGGAAAAACTGTCTGAAATTGTGTTTTTACAAATTCACAGTCTTTTAGATAAAGTCAAAGCTTATGAATTTAAAATTAGCTTTTATTATTCTCAAAATCAACCGCAAAAGGCTCTTGATATAGCTTTAAAAATATTAAAAATGTTAAAAATTGATTTGCCTAATCAGCCGAACAAATTAAATATTATGTTTAATTATATTTTGATAAAATTCAAGCTAGAGCGCTATTCACTAGAAGATTTAATCGATCTTCCTTTAATGACTGATCCCTATCAACTTGCGGCTGTGAGAATATTAATTAATGTTCTGCCAGCTACTTTTAGCGTCAATCCTCTCCTTTTTCCTCTCATGGTATTCAAAATGATGGATATTGCTTTAAAGTATGGCAATTCATCTCTATCTGCTTACATATTTGGAGCTTATAGCATTATTTTATGTTCGGCTATAGGAGACATAGAGTCGGGGTATCGATTTGGTAAATTATCTTTAATAATATTAGATAAATTTAACGCCAAAGAACTCAAAGCCAAAGTTTACATGATGTTTAATATTTTTGTTATAATTTGGAAAGAAAAAATTATAAATGTTCGTCAATCTTTAGAAGAGGGATTCCAAGCCGGTTTGTTAAATGGAGACATTCATTACGCTTGCCAATGTGCTACTAACTATTGCACATATAGTATTTTTACGGAAGTTAATTTAGATAATTTATCTCGAAAGCAAGCAGAATACATTGACTTAATAGTAAAGTTAAAAGAAGAGTTTCTTGGTGTTATCATAAATTTATGGCATCAGTTTACGCTCAATCTTTTAAGAAAAGCTAGTGATAATAAATTGCTAATAAGCGACAGTTTTAATGAAGAAACAACTCTGGCAGTATTTATTGCAACCAATAATCCTACGGGGATAATGCACATTTATATAGCCAAAGTGATTGTATTATATTTATTTAAAGATTTTCTCTTATCGGTGAGAGCAGGTCAATCAGCAGAGAATTACCAACAAAGTTTAAGTGGTTCATTGTTTTTTGTTCAGTACAAATTTTACTACTCTCTAGCCATCCTCGCCCACTACCCAGCCACCACCAAAACCGAACAAAAACAATACCTGAAACAAGTAGCCACCCATCAAAAACAAATGAAAACCTGGGCAAGTCACGCCCCCATGAACTTCCAACACAAATACGAACTCGTAGAAGCAGAAAAAGCGCGAGTATTAGGACAAAATGAGATAGCAATAACCTACTACGAACGAGCCATAAACGGAGCCAAAGAACAAGGATTTATCCAAGAAGAAGCCCTCGCCAACGAACGTGCAGCCGAATTTTACCTCGCCCTCGGTAGAGAAAAAGTCGCCAAAACCTACATGACCGAAGCCTATTACTGCTACATTCGCTGGGGAGCTATCGCCAAAGTCAGAGACTTAGAAGAAACATATCCCCATCTCATCTCCCGCACGCAACAGCCTGAAACTAGCAGCCTCGACCCCACTAGCACAACCACCTCAAATCGGACAACAACCTCTACTTCCGACCATTCAACATCACTTGACCTGGGTACAATTATGAAAGCAGCGCAGGCGTTATCTGGGGAAATTGTTCTCAGCGAACTGCTAGGTAAATTAATGACCATTCTCATAGAAAATGCTGGCGCTACTCGCGGGTCATTGCTCACCAAACCAACTTTTTCATCTAACCAAAGTGAGAATCAGTGGGTGATTTCAGCCAACGGTATCGTGGAAGGTAACGACCTCAATGTATTGACCAATCCTCAACAACCAGAAGAGGAAAATACTTCTATTCCTTTACTAGGAAATGCAGTTCCAGCCGCGATTATCAACTATGTTGCCCGTACTAAAGAAACAGTAGTTTTAAACGATGCCAGCCACGAAGGAATCTTCAAAAAAGACCCCTACATTCAACAAAATCAGCCCAAATCAATCTTGTGTACGCCCCTGCTCAATCAAGGTCAACTTACAGGGATTATCTATCTCGAAAATAACTTGACAACCGTTGCCTTTACCGCTGACAGACTCACAGTCTTACAAATGCTATCGGGACAAGCTGCAATTGCCATTACCAATGCCAAACTTTATGCAGAAGTCAATCAGCTCAATCAAAATTTAGAACAAGCTAACCAACAACTTGCAGCATATTCGGAAACCCTGGAACAGAAAGTTGAAGAACGAACTGCTGAATTAAAAACAGCTCAAAAACAAATAGTAGCCTCAGAAAAACTCGCCTCCCTTGGAGCCCTCACCGCAGGTGTTGCCCACGAAATTCGCAACCCCCTCAACTTCGTCACTTCTCTTGCTACTCTCTCAGAAGACTTAACATCTGAAATCGCAGAACAAATAGACCGCCAATCCCACAATTTAGACTCAGAATCCCTGGAATTAATTAATGAAAACCTGACTTATCTTAAGCGCAACGTATCAGAAATTAACGAACAAGGGCAACGCGCTAACAGCATTATTCAAAGTATGCTCTTGCACGCTCGCAGCGACGGCAGTAACCGCCAAAAAACTGACATCAACGCCCTCGTCGCTCAAGCCCTACAATTAGCTTACCACAGCATTCGTGCCAAAGATAAAACCTTTAATCTTACCATTGAAACCGACTATGACAAATCAATTGAAGAACTAGATGTCGCCTTTTCTGACCTCAGCCGCGCCTTAATTAACATCATCGATAATGCTTGTTATGCCTCGCATATTAAACAGTTTAAAATGACTTCAGATTTCACTCCCACTGTTTCTATTACCACTAAAAATCTAGGCACTGCAATAGAAATTCGCATTCGTGATAATGGCATCGGCATTCCCAAGGAAAATCAACAAAAAATATTCCTCCCTTTCTTCACTACCAAGCCTCCCGGACAGGGAACAGGTTTAGGTTTATCCATCACTCACGATATCATTGTTGGACAACACCGAGGCAATTTGGAAGTGCAAACTGAACCTGAAAATTACACCGAATTTATCATTACTTTGCCCAAAAGTTAAATAATTTTTAGTGCATGATAAGCTGTCGCGCATTTAAATTGTATATTCTCTGCGGGCTTTCTGGCCCAACCTCTACTCCCCACAAGACTTTGATTTTTTTTGACAGACAATTTAAATGCCGCCACAGCTTATAGGTTTTAAAACATCACATCTAATTTAATCCTTTACAAATTTTAAACAACCCGCTATAGTAAGCTAATGACCCTAGTTATTTTTACCAGAGGATACAGGATAGCTCCCCATGACAGCCAAAATCCTAGTCGTCGATGATGAACAACTTTTAGAATACGTCATTCAACAAAGATTCCGGCAAAAAATTAGGGTCAAAGAAATTGAATTTGTTTTTGCTCACAATGGCAGAGAAGCCTTAGAAAAAATTGCAGAATCTCCACCCTTCGATTTAGTGCTAACAGATATTAATATGCCCGAAATGGATGGGCTAACTTTACTAGAAAAACTCTCAGAAATCGATAATACATTAAAAGCAGTCGTCATCTCCGCCTATGGAGATATGCAAAACATAAGAACTGCCATGAACCGGGGAGCCTTTGACTTTTTGACAAAACCTATTGATTTTCAAGATATGGAAATCACTATCCAAAGAGCCTTAGAAGCAGTTACACAAGTCAGACAAAATTTAACAGAACTCCAACAGGCGCAAACCCAACTCATTCAAAACGAAAAAATGGCTTCCGTCGGCCAGTTAGTTGCCGGAGTTGCCCACGAAATTAACAATCCCATTAGCTTCATTTTAGGAAACGTTGAACACGCCGAAAACTACTTTCAAGAATTGATAACTGCCCTCAACATTTATCAAAAATACAGCTCCATAAATAATCCAGAAATCAAAACTCAAATTGAAGCTCTTGACCTTCCTTTTATCTTAGAAGACTTGCCGCAATTGCTCAATTCTATGAAAGAAGGGACTGAGCGCATTCGGGGCATCAGCATTTCTCTGAGAACTTTTTCGCGGGCAGATAGTACATCTAAAGTTCGTTTCAATATCCATGAAGGAATTGATAGTAGCTTATTAATTTTGAGACATCGACTCAAAGCAAACGATCACAAACCCGAAATTCAAGTGATCAAAGACTATGGAGAAATTCCACCATTAGAGTGTTATCCCGGACAGCTAAATCAGGTATTTTTGAATATCATTGCTAATGCCATTGACGCATTGGAAGAATGGAATATAGAGCGAAGTCGCGATGAAATTAAGGCGAATCCTAATAAAATTACGATTCGCACTTTCCTTACCGATGAGAGCGAAAAGATGATCGAGGATAATTCCACTTCTCATGTTATAATTTCTATTGCTGACAACGGGATGGGAATGACAGAAGAGGTAAAACAGCGGGTATTTAACCACTTATTTACTACAAAATCTGTGGGTAAAGGGACGGGATTGGGATTGTCAATTTCACGGTCTATTATTGAAGAAAAACACGGGGGATGGCTCAGTTGTAACTCTGCACCTGGCGACGGAACTGAATTTATTATTGAAATTCCCACTTAAGGGCTGGGAACTGATAGAATCAGGACTTACGCACGTCAAGGGCAGAAACCAGGTTTCTTCGCAGATATCTAGTGAGAATCTTCAATTTTTCAGAGAAACCCGATTTCTCTGCGTAAGGACTGAAAATGATGAGTTTTCTGTAGAAGCAGTGCCTCCATGCCTGCCCCAAATTTACTTACGAAGCAACCACAGGGGGATTGCCCCTACAAGAGAATGAAACTCCTAGCTACTTGCTAACAAGAGCAATTCCATGACAGCTAAAATCTTAGTAATTGATGACGAACCACTTTTAGAATATGTAATCCTTCAGCTATTTCGGCATCAAATCAGCACTCAAGAATTTGAGTTTGATTTTGCAACTAATGGAGTCCAAGCTTTAGATAAACTGCAAGCTAATGGCTCCTTTGACTTGGTGCTAACAGATATTAGTATGCCCGAAATGGACGGTTTAACTTTGCTAGAGAACCTGCCAGCTATTGACCCGACGCTCAAAGCTGTAGTAGTTTCAGCTTACGGGGATATGCCAAATATTAGGACAGCTATGAATCGGGGTGCTTTTGATTTTTTAACGAAGCCGATTGATTTTGATGACTTAAAAATTACCATTAATAAAACTTTAGAGTTTGTGCGACTTGCTAGGGAAAAAGAGCGGCAACTTACTACAGCCAATGAACAAATTCGCTACCAAGCATTTTACGACGAGCTGACGGGTTTGCCTAACCGTAATTTGCTTTTAAAGGAGATGCGTAGCGGTATAAATACTATCGTAGAATCTGGTCATCTAGAAGCTATTTTATTTCTAGCTCTTAACCGCTATCAAATTGTTAAATATGGCTTAGGTCATTCTAGAGGAGAGCAGTTGCTAGTAGAAGTAGCGCGACGTTTAGAGGCTTGTGTTCTGAATGCGAATCTAATCGCAAGAGTGGGAGAAAATACCTTTGCGATTTGGCTAGCAAATATTACTAATTCTCAGTTAGCTTTAGATGCAGCAGAACGCATCCGCCAATCTTTAGAAAGGCCATCTAATTTGAATGGAACTGCGGTTTTTTCTAGTATTAGTATTGGCATTGCTTTAAGTGCAATTGATACAGAAGATGCGGAAGATTTGCTGCGGGCGGCTGACGCGGCTACCCATGAGGCTTTTGTTCGGGGTGCTGGTAGTGCCGTTGTATTTAATGTTGATATGCAGTCGCGAGCTTTAAAACAACTTCAGTTAGAAACTGACTTGCAAAACGCCATTAATTTACAACAGTTTTATCTTAATTATCAGCCAATAGTCTCTTTTGCGACAGGTCGGATAGTAGGATTTGAAGCTTTGGTAAGATGGCGACATCCTTCACGCGGGTTAGTTCCTCCGAGCGAGTTTATTCCTGTAGCGGAAAGAACGGGTTTGATTGTGGCATTAGGGGAGTGGATACTGTCGGAAGCAGTGGCTTGTTTAAGTAAATGGAAGTTAGAATTTCCTAATTATTTGCCTTTAAATATGAGTGTGAATTTATCTGGTCTTCAGTTATTTGCTCCTAATTTGTTACCGCTATTAGACTCGCTTCTACGAGTGCATAATTTGAAGGGCGAATTTTTGAAGTTAGAGATTACTGAGAGTGTTTTAATGGAGAATGCTGAGGCGGCGGCTGACGTACTAGAGCTATTGAAAACTCGCCAATTTAGGGTTTGCTTGGATGACTTTGGGACGGGATATTCAAATTTATCTTATTTACAATTACTGCCGATTGATACTCTCAAGATTGACCGCTCTTTTGTTAATTGTATGGAGGAAGGAGGGAAAAAATTGGCTTTGGTAGGGGCAATTTTAAATCTAGCAAGTTCTTTGGAATTAGAAGTAATTGCGGAAGGAGTGGAGACGGAAGAGCAACTAATCATGCTCCGTGCTTTGGGATGTCATTCCTATCAGGGGTACTTTTTCTCGCGACCTTTGGAGGAGGAAGGAGCTGTTGCTTTGTTGAGGGCTACAAGTCTTTTAAGCGATACTTAAAGGGGTATATTTATGGTAAACTTCTATCAATGATATCTTCAGACTAGGGTATCTCTCCATGTCAGAAACTAAAATTGATAAACTAACTCCTGAACAAGAAGCATTAATTCCAGTATATCAAGAAAAATGGCGGCGAATCGCGTTTTCCACTGAGCCCATAAATCGCGAGAAAGCGGCAAAAGCGGTAAATTTTGCTTATACTGCAATTGGGATAAAAGAGCCAGAAATTGTTTTTTTTGATAGCCCAAATGCAGCTTTAAGGCAATTGAAAATTCGACCTTGGTCTCAAAGGGGATTTGAACTTTTTGGAGAATTGCGAAACCAACTAGAGCTTCAACAGCGTTATCAATTACAAAAACAACTACAAAATCAACTATGGCATCAACTGTGGGATCAATTTGCTCCTCAAGAGGAAAGCCAACTATACAATATTGGTAGATCTATTGAAAATGCTTATAGAGTAAGTGATAGCAATTGGTTTGATTTTTGTATTACTGTCTTAAATTGTGTTCACAACGCAATAAAATGGGAAGCGCTTCAATTGTTAGTCAATAATTGTGGGTGGATTTTCCCTTTTGAATATGTTTGTGGTGTCTGCGCTCGCCCTCGCATCCTCTCCTTCGACAACCAACACCGCCTCCACGCCGAAGGTACACCCGCCATCCAATTTGCAGACGGATACAGCCTCTACTCTTATCACGGAGTCACCTTACCTGATAAATACGGAAAACTGCACCCTCACCAATGGCAATCTCAATGGCTTTTAGAAGAAGAAAATGCCGAACTTAGGCGAGTGCTAATTCAGGGAATAGGTTACAGTCGAATTTGTCAAGAATTAGAAGCTGTTGAATTAGATACATGGCACGAATACACATTATTAAGAATTGATAAAAATCTTGATTTTGAGCCGATTAATATGTTAAAAATGACTTGCCCAAGCACCGGACACACTCATTTTTTGCGAGTGCCACCTGAAATAAATTCTGCAAGAGAGGTAATTAAATGGGTGAATTGGGGAGTCGATCCAGAGGACTTTTCGGTGCAGACTTGAAAGTGCGATCGCATTTTACTATTCAGATCGCAAGCTAAAGGTAATAAATATGAACGTTGATGATGTTTTAAAGCAATATTCTACAGGAAAACGAAGTTTTCATCAGGTAAAATTACAAGAAATTGACTTGTTGAATGCCGAGCTACAAGGTATAGAGTTCGATCGCGCCGACTTGCGCCAATCCCGCCTTGGTAAAACCAATTTTACTCAAGCTAGTTTTCAAGAAACAGACTTAAGCGAATCAATTTTGTGGGGAACAGATTTGACTGAGGCTAATCTGTATCGAGCCGTGCTACGAGAAGCGGATCTCAGCGGTGCAAAGCTCACAGATGCCAATTTGGAAGAAGCAAATTTGATGAAAGCCTGTTTAAGCGGTGCAAACTTAGTGCGTGCAAAATTATTGCGTGCGATTCTATTTGAAGCAGATTTGCGATCGACTTCTGACCAGATTACCGATCTAGGTCAGGCAATTTTGACTAATGCAGACTTGTCATATTCTAACTTAAGTGGAGCTCTTTTATATCAGGCAAATTTGGATGGTGCAAAGCTTTGTCGCGCTCATCTAAATGAGACGATACAGCAGCGCTTTTTAGCCACTAATTTGAGTGAAGCTAGTTTACAAGGAGCCGATCTTAGTTATGCTGATTTGAGTGGCGCTATTTTACGCAAAGCTAATTTACGCGGTGCGGATATGACTAGAACTATTCTCACGAATACGGATTTAGAAGGAGCGATTATGCCTGATGGAACGGTTTATTCTCGGTAGAGGATGTTACCTTTTCTCCATTGTTATTAACTTTAAGCTCGAACTTCCAATGAGGCGGGGGTTAAAAACCCCGCCTCATCAGCTTAAGTACCTGGCTGCTTTCTGCGATCGAGAGCAAGTTTCATGTAGAGGCAATTAATGCACCATTCCCCGCGTGGCCTCTGCATCGATCGGCTTAATCAAATAAAGCCGTAACAGATGCCCAACAATCGACAATTGTAATGGCAACTTACGCAGCACTTTTAACCACTTCGGCTGAGAACTTTGATTGATTTCTGACATTTTCAAATTCAAATCCGAACACTTGTGCAGCCGCTCGAAAAACTCTGGATGATCTGTATTCAAAATAGAGGGAAAAGCACGGGCAGAAGTTTCATTAGTTTTGCGAATTACCTGAGCATCAAACTCTGTTGCATCAATCCCCAAGGTATCATAAAATCCCGTTCTTTCATGCACTGTCAGCGTGTGAGTTGCAAACACTGAAAGCAAGAAAAAGCGACTCCATAAACGAGATTGCCAAGTTTGCCAAAGGGAAGGTTGCGATCGCAACAAAGCCTTAAAAATATCCCCATGTCGATTTTCATCCTGACACCAACTCTCAAAGTAGCGGAATAGCGGATAAAACTGGTTCTCAGGGTGCTTTTCCAGATGGCGATAAATAATGATGTAGCGCCAATAGCCAATCTTTTCTGACAAATAAACCGTGTAAAGCACCCATTCGATCGGGAAAAATGTATAAACCCGGTGCTTAGTCAAATAGCCCAAATCCATCGTACAGCCAAAATCGCCCATCGCCTTGTTCAAAAATCCAGCATGGCGAGCTTCATCCCGTGCCATCAGACTAAACATCTCAGCTAACAGGGGGCTGCGATCCTTCAATTTGCGCGACAATTCCTTAAATAACAGAAACCCCGAAAACTCCGAAACGCAGGATCTCTCTAAATAATCCACAAATGCCTGCCGCGCCTCTCCCGTAAGATTAGTCTCTTTGCACAAGCGGTTAAATTCCTCATCCCGCACGAAATGATGGCGGTTGTAGTCGGCCCGCATTTCTGTCAGCATCGCCTGTAACTCAGTCTCCTGGGCAGATAGATCCAATTGTGCAGTCTTGTCAAAATCTGTTGTGTAAAACCGAGGCGTAAGAATTGTTTCCTTGATTGCCTTCTTGGATGCCGCAGTTTCCAGAGCGGGCTTAGCCAGAGAATTCACCATAATGCTTTAACATCGTTTGTATGCTCAATAGCTATCAAGCTATATCACTCCATACCATTTGTCTAGCGTTTTTACGATGCCGCCACAAAAAATTACACTTCGCAAACAAAAGGTTAAGTTTTACAAACAGCTTGACATTCATCACTCGATAACTATATATATTTAATTGGTCTGCTGGTTTGCAAGCGATCGCGAAATTAACCTTTTGGGGGTTCCCCAACTTCTAACCTCAGCAGGCATCACCGAACACAACTATTCTGAAAAAACGAGGTATTTAAAATGAGTCAAGATTTAGCCCTACGCTTACGTGAAGGCACCAAACACTCCCACACCGCCGCCGAAAACACCGCTTACATGAAATGTTTTCTCAAAGGAATAGTCGAGCGAGAACCCTTCCGTAAATTATTGGCAAATTTGTATTTGGTCTACAGCACATTAGAAGGAGAACTGCAACGCCACCAAAATCATGAAATTGTCGGAAAAATTTATTTTCCAGAACTCAATCGTACAGCCAATTTAGAGAAAGATTTAGCCTTTTATTACGGCAACAACTGGCGCGAACAGATTGTACCTTTACCCGCACCCGCTGGTAAAATTTATGTCGAGCGCCTCCAAGAAATTGCTAGCACCGATCCCGTACTCCTAATTGCCCACGCTTACACCCGCTACATGGGCGATCTTTCCGGTGGTCAAAGCTTGAAAAAAATCATTCGCTCAGCATTGAAATTACCCGAAGATCGAGGTACAGGACTCCATGACTTTGAGCAAATTCCTACTGTAGAAGCTAAACGGGAATTCAAAGAAAAATATCGTCAAGCACTTGATTCTTTACCGATCGATCCGGCAACCATTGAACGCATTGTCGATGAAGCTAATTATGCCTTTCAACTGAATCGCGATGTCGTCCATGAATTAGAAGACGATGTAAAAGCCGCCATCGGCGATCATGTCTTTGATTTACTCACACGCCAAGATATTCCCGGTGCAACAGAACGGCCGCATCACGGAGCACCTAAAGAACTCGCAACCACTGAATATAGCATTTAGGAAATGTAAACGGATAACTCTGCGATCGATTAGTGTCAAACAAATTAATGTAGGGGTGGGTTCATCAAGCAAGATATTAACTAGAAACCAGAAAGCCATAAAACTCGCCCCTCATCCTAATTTATTTCTCGAAATTCCGCCATCATTCACTACAACAGCCATCCATCAACAAAAAGGAAAAATTTATCCATGATCCATACATTACCTACAGTTCAATTCGATCCCGCCTTACTCCGCAAATACGACCAACCAGTACCCCGCTACACCAGTTATCCACCAGCAACAGAATTAAAACCAGAGTTTGACCAGATTGATTTTAGAGCAGCAGTCGCCGTTAGTAACTATAAAAAAACGCCCCTATCGCTCTACTGTCATATTCCTTTTTGTGAAACTGCCTGTTATTTCTGCGGTTGTAATACTGTCATTACTCAACGCAAAGAAATTTCCGAACCTTACCTAAATTATTTGCTTCGCGATATTAGCCAGATGGCAGAGTTGATTAGTCGCGATCGCACAGTTCAACAAATGCACTGGGGCGGCGGGACACCTAATTATCTGTCTCTCAGTCAAGTTGAAACCCTGTGGACAGCCATTAATCAACATTTTAAATTCGATCCACAAGCAGAAATTTCCATTGAAGTAAACCCGCGTACTCTTAATCGCAACTACGTTCTATTTTTACGCGAACTAGGATTTAATCGGATTAGTTTTGGCATTCAAGATTTCAATCCGCAGGTACAGGAAGCCGTAAATCGGATTCAGCCAGAAGATCTCTTGTTTGATGCTATGGGTTGGATTAAGGAAGCCGGATTTGAAAGCGTTAATGTCGATCTAATTTATGGTTTGCCCCATCAAAATCTGGACACATTTCGTGATACCATTAAGAAAACCATTAAACTCGATCCCGATCGAATTGCCGTCTTCAATTTTGCCTATGTACCTTGGTTAAAACCCGTACAACGTCGCCTTCCCGAAGAAGCATTACCCCAAGCTGCTGAAAAACTTGATATTCTACAAATGACAATTGAGGAATTAACTCAGAATGGGTATCAATTTATTGGCATGGATCATTTTGCCAAACCGAATGATGAACTATCAGTAGCTCAACGAGAAGGACAACTGCATCGCAACTTCCAAGGCTATACTACTAAACCAGAATCCGATCTAATTGGATTTGGGGTCACATCAATTAGTATGCTTAACGATGTGTATGTCCAAAATCACAAAAAACTCAAAGATTTTTATCTAGCAATTGACCAAGGAACTTTACCAATAGAACGAGGAGTTAGGCTCAATCAAGATGATATTGTGCGTCGCACTGCGATCATGGAATTAATGTGTCAATTTGAACTCTCAAAAGATGATTTAGAAGAGAAATATCATCTGCGTTTCGATCAAGGGTTTGATGAATATTTTTTGGGTGAGCGTTCGGAACTTGAAAAACTGCAAGCTGATGGACTGCTTCAAGTTTCTCACAATCACATTCAGGTGACACCTGCTGGACGATTACTAATTCGCAATATTGCTGCTGTATTTGATGCTTACCTGCAAAGTAAAATTACAGCCAATTTCTCCAGAGCAATTTAAGAGCAATACATAAGAAGGGGAAACTTTCAAATCCCCTTTTTAGGGTGTTGAGATATCTGTGGTGTAGTTGAGGAAGTATTAATGACATTGAATGATTTGTCGATATCACCGGAAGAAAGACCCAATTTAGATTGGATAGCTGTTGCATTTTTTACCAGTATTCATGGTCTAGCATTACTAGCTCCCTGGTTTTTTTCCTGGTCAGCATTAGGTGTAACTTTGTTTTTACACTGGTTTTTTGGTAGTATTGGTATCTGCTTAGGTTATCATCGCTTGTTAAGCCATCGCAGTTTTCAGGTTCCCCAATGGCTGGAATATACGATCGCGATTATTGGTGCTTTAGCACTTCAGGGTGGGCCGATTTTTTGGATTGCCGGACACCGACTGCACCATGCCTTTACCGAAGATGAAATCAAAGATCCCTACTCTGCCCGTCGAGGATTTTGGTGGAGTCATATGTTGTGGATTTTCTATCCCTATTCAACATTTTTCGACTATGAAAAGTATCAGCGCTTTGCCCCTGACTTAGCACGAGATCCGTTTTATCGTTGGCTGAATCGCAACTTTTTACTGCTGCAAATTCCTCTGGCACTGTTACTTTATGTAGTAGGTGGATGGTCTTTTATTATCTGGGGTATGTTTGTGAGAGCGGTTCTGCTTTGGCATAGTACCTGGTTCATTAATTCTGTTACTCATCTTTGGGGATATCGTAGTTTTGAAACTAATGATAATTCCCGTAATCTTTGGTGGGCGGCAATTCTCACCTACGGCGAAGGCTGGCATAACAATCATCACGCTCATCCTAATGTGGCAAAAGCTGGTTGGCGTTGGTGGGAAATTGATATTACTTGGTGGGCAATTTGGTTAATGAAGAGTTTGGGATTGGCGCGGAAAGTTATTATGCCGCCTGTTCCAGTGACGGATAAGTAGTATATAATAACGATCGGTTGACGGGATAAAAATGTCAACCGATCTGTAATATGCTCTCAAGAGTTTTCACTATCTTTTTGAGTCTTTTTAGACTTCTTAGAAATCCTCTGCTGAGAAAATATTCGGCAATTATTTATATCAGAATTCTCTTGAGCGATTATCTGAGTATTTGACATACTTACTAAATTATATTGAACATTTTCCCCATAAATAGTTAGAGAAATCTGACAAATTTCTAGAAAGTTAATAAACCACTGGCAGTCATCCTGCTTTTCATCTTCATAATACTGGATTAATCGGGCAAGACAAACTTCTAAATGTAGCCGCGAATGCTGAGAAATTAAAATCAACTTCAGCAATAAAATCCCCAAATTTAAAGGATTTCCTTGAGAAGCAAATATTCTAAAAATTGCCGAGGGTTTACCAGAATTTTGAATGGTTAAGTATTTAATTAGATAATTGCAAGTTCTAAGCAATAAATTATTATTAAATTTTTCTTCATCATTTTCGGGGGAAATAACATTAAGCCTGTTAGTTAATTTAGTTTGAATGATTTTCACTAAAACACTATTTTCAACTAAATAAAATAAATATTGAATTAGAGATTCTTTAAACTGCTTGTAGCTTATATTTTGGCTTTGAGCTATAAAAATATTAGCTAACCTGGGATAACTTAGAGAACCTCTGTTTACCAAAATCATTTTAATTAAATTCAGAGCTTCATCGCCTAAAAGTGTGGGATTATGGTAAATTATGTGCTTAAATGCAGGGGATTGACAGCGAGATGTGTACATTGCGAGTTCAAACTTGTACTGCTCTTTTATCTGCTGTGCTAAAATTCTAGCAGCTTGACGTTGTTCTTCTGAATTTGAGGGGTCTACATATTGAGTAGCTAGTAAAAAAGGGGTGTAGCGGCTAGTCCAATGAGTTTGAGCAACATCATATTTAGATACAAATAGCTGGATTTCTTGGTAGTCTTTGCTTTGCACAAAGTTGATTAGCCAAACTTTGAGTATTCTCAGAGGATGATCTAAAGGGGGCTGGCTTGACCGTTCTTTAGCAATAACTTGAACTAATTCGAGAGAGAGTTGGTACTGCTTCTGAGACATCCAGTTATTTAGTAAGATGTAGCAGCAACGCTTAAATAAATTTTTATACTCTAATTCATTTTTCACCAAAACTATTGTATGGACGGCGTGAATCACTTCGGAACTTACGGGAAGAATTAGCGCAATAAATAAATTTTTAAATTCTTGAAATACTAAGTCTGGGGTACTGGATTTTACGCTTTCAATAAAAAATTTGTAGATGGTTTCTTGAGCGCTATGAACATTCAATTGAACATTATTTAATTTAACTAATTCTTGATTTGGATTGCCCTCAGATAATGTATTATGCGCTATTGAGGGCGACAGAACTTTTGACTCTTTCGTGTTTGCAGAAGATAAAAAGTCCTGAGATGGCATAGTGTCCTCTATCAGTTGAATTGAGTTCTTATTATTATATGGCGGCCTCTAGTTTTATGTCGAAACCCTAAATTTTATTATATGGATATGACGGACTCTGGTTTCCTCTCAAATGGCTAATATGAGTATTTCATTTTTGTGCTGCTACACTTAATATCTTTAAACTTTATATAATAATTGAAAATCAATATAGTAACTGTTTTATTTCAATTAGAAAAATGGTTGAGTGCAGAAATAAACCCGCAAAACTACTTGGGATTGGGGGGGGGAGTGCTATCTGTGGAGAGGGGAAATCTATCTAAATTTGGAGCTAGCCTTGCTCTTGGGAGTTTAACAATACTACTTGACCCTTTGCGATCGCGATTACCATCGCGATCGCACTAGGTAATTATGACTAAAATTCCTAAATTCCCAACTCTTACCCAATATTGGCGATCGCTTACCCAAACGGTTGCAGGTTTGAGCGTTTATGATGGCAGACCGCTATAGCTAGAGGACATTTGCAGACGATCTAGCCAAGGTGCAAGCACGGACTTATGATGATATGGCTAGAAAATAAAGGGAGCGATCGCTCCCTTTATCGATTTCAAGTATTTACGATGAATCAGGCTTTTGTAACTGGAGTGAACCTGTGATGTTGCCTACAGATTTACTTAAGTCTTAAAATCGGACTTAACTAAGTCTTAAAATAGTAGGTTTTTAAGTCTCTTTTTTAGAGTCGTTTCTTGATTTAAAAGATTTAATGCTATCCGTCGTAATAAGTAAATCCACCTAATTAAACATAAGATAAG
Source organism: Kamptonema formosum PCC 6407 (assembly GCF_000332155.1). Taxonomy (GTDB): domain Bacteria; phylum Cyanobacteriota; class Cyanobacteriia; order Cyanobacteriales; family Microcoleaceae; genus Kamptonema; species Kamptonema formosum. Next base: position 2,739,919 of record NZ_KB235903.1, read on the forward strand.
GATGGCTAAAAAGCTGACTGGAAGTTCCTGACCATTGAACTAAGCAGTTGCCATCCAATCCCAAATTCGCTCTAGCTGTTGTGTGGTCACGAGCCCGTACTGCCATAGAACCATCCCAAAAAGATTGGGGCTATCTTCACTCCGGCGCTCGGCAAGTGCGATCGCAGAAAGAGGAAGGGCTAACTCTTCGAGTAAAAATTGCTTAAATAGATTGATTTTAGTAGTGTTCATGGCTTCACCCAAAAATTTGTTATTTGTATCTCCAACGCCGACTGAACCGATCTCGGTAAAATCTAGAATATCTAAATGCTTTATATAAAGTTCTCGCTCTCCAGACTGAAGCCCTCTCCATCTAGAGAAATAACTTCTGCTTGAGGCTAAGCCTACCTTGAGATGGGCGATCCCCACTCTTTCAACCAAAGCTAAGTTTAAATATCAAGCCCACAGTAAGTTTAAATACTTAGCAGAGACTTTTAACTGAATTGAAAACTGACGTATAGCAGTTGCCAAGGCGATTAGGACACGATTAATTGCTGGAACCCGGTGATTCTATTCCCTTCTTCCCTAGTCCCTAGCCCCTAGCTATAGTTAGCCTGCGCCAATTCCAGCGACTCTTGCTTTACTCTCCCCGCCATCGCTGCTAACTGCAAACTCATATAAGCATTCAAATCTTCCAAGCTGTAACTAGCTGAGAGCAATAATTGACCTATGAGCTTTTCTGCTTCTACTGTGAGGCGGCCAGTGGTCAGAGCTTGTTGGGCAATTTCGCGGATGGGAATCATGGGAAAACCTGCTTTTGCTTTACATAATCAGTATCAAGGTTTTCCCTGCCTAGCTCAGTGATGCAAATTTCCTGTCTCTGTGATGATTTGAGTGCTGCATAGTGATTCGGCATCCAGAAAGCTGTGACATCGATCGCTAGCAGCATATCTATCCATGCCTGATGCTGACACGGATACTAGGATTGAATGAAGAAGATTTTGGTTTTCCTAGCATCCACACGACCTAAGCGATGGGTTTCCGTTTTCGAGCGTTTTAGGAACCTAATAGGTATAAAACATCTCCTGAAGTTTTTGCGGATCGCTGGTAATTGTCAAACCTAGCATTAACAGAAGGCGAGCTTTTTGAGGAGTCAAATTATCCGTAACAATAAAGCCATTTTCATCATCTTTCTCTTCCCCATTTCGCACCACTCGTCCTGCACCCGTGCGCGAACTCCGCGCAATAATTATCCCTTTTTTGCTGGCTGCGATCGCGGCTGGCTCCAACTGCACAGAAATACTGCCATCCCCAACTCCTGCATAGACAATGCCTTTTGCACCATCGGCGATCGCAGCATTGAGCATAACGGGGCGGTTGTTGCCATAGCCATAGATAATGTCAACTTGCGGCAATGAAGTGAGGGTGTTGACTTCAAAGGGAGTTGCTACGGTGTGTTTGCGAATCGGCATTCTATAGAAGTAAGGTTTGCCCAACTCAACATAGCCCAAATAACCCATATCATGCGCCTGAAAGGTGTTAAGGCTAGTAGTGTTCGTTTTCGTTACTTCGCGTGCCGCCGAAATTTGGTCGTTAAGGCTGACAAACACGCCTTTGCCGACTGCTTCGGGACTGCCCGCGATCGCCACCGCATTATACAAATTCAGAGGCCCATCGGCACTGAGAGCCGTAGCCGGTCGCATCGCTCCCACCACCACCACAGGCTTTCTACTCTTGGTAACTAAGTTGAGGAAATAGGCAGTTTCTTCGAGCGTATCTGTCCCGTGAGTAATTACCACCCCATTGACATCAGGCTGTGCCAAAACTTCGTTAACGCGCTTAGCAATTTTTAGTAAGCCTTCGTTAGTCATGTTTTCGCTAGCAATTTGCAGCACCTGCTCGCCTGTAATATTGGCAATATTTTTTAGCTCTGGTATGGCTGAGATTAGACTTTCAACGGGCAGCTTTGCAGCCTGATACCCTACAGTTGTAGTAGAAGTTGCACCTGTGCCGGCGATCGTTCCTCCAGTCGCCAGCAGCACAACTTTGGGTAAGCGGGGCGATGGTGCGGGTGTGCTCGCAGGCGCAGGAGATTGAGCAATGGTTGGGGTGACAGGCGCGATCGCTAGAACTTGAGGGGCAGATGGCGATCGAGAGTTGGCGATCGCGGGCAGGATCGTTAGACAACAGATAGTCAGCGCTGCCAATAAAGCAGGAATAATTTGCTTTTTATTCATAAAAAATCCCCTGAGATTGGTTTAGTCTCTGGAACGACAGAGCCAGCATAGCCCGTCTGTTTATATGACTTGGTATTCTTAGGAACTTTATGAGTTGGTCAATCTACCAAATGATGTTCCATTGCAAAGCGAACCAACTCAGCACGGTTAGTGCGATCGCTTTTCCTCAACAAACTGCTAACATACTTTTCCACAGTGCGATGACTCAGATGAAGGCGATCGCCAATCTGAGCATTAGAAAGCCCATCTGTCAATAGCTGCAAAACATCTTTTTCTCGCTGAGTCAAACTCAGAGACTTCTCAGTAATATCTGAGTCTCCCCCGCCCCCCCGCTCCCCCGCTCCCTCGCTCCCCCGCTCCCCTGCCCCCCCGCTCCCCTGCCCCCCCGCTTGGGCAATCAAAGCATAGCGATCCAGCAAAGAACGGATCACAGCACCTAGTTCTTCCAACTCAAAGGGCTTTCGCAGATAGTTATCTGCCCCCAACTGATAGCCCCGAATCCGTTCCTGGGTACTCGTGCGTTCCGTCAAGAAAATTACCGGCAATAGGCGGAAAGCAGGGCGAAGCCTAACTCGCCGCACAAACTCATAACCATCCATTTCAGGCATAGTAACATCAGTAACGATGAGGTGGGGCTGATATTCCTCCACCAAACCTAGAGCCTGTTTCCCATTCTGCGCCGTGATTACCGAGTAGCCGCAAATTTCCAAGTAATCGCCAATGGACAGGCGCGTTCCCAAATCGTCATCCGCAACAAGAACCGTCAAGGGCATGGCGAGAAGTATAAGAAGGGGCTAGGGGCTAGGGGCTAGGGGCTAGGGAAGAAGGGGTTAGGGGCTACGATGCTCAGGGCTAGGGAAGAAGGGAAGAAGGGGTTAGGGGTTAGGGTTTGGGGGCTGGGGAAGAAGGGGTTACGATGCTTCGATGCTCCTATGCTCAGGAAGAAGGGAACAAGGGACTAGAATCAAGGATTTTAGGAAAGCAGAACGTCATAACTGCCTTGGCAGTTGATATAAAAATTAAGAATATAAAATTAAAAATTAAAAATGCAGTAGCACACTTTTAATTTTTAATTTTATATTCTTAATTCTGTTGATAGCTTACAGCTATACTTCCAGGTTGGGCTAAATTTCCCTGTAAAACCACGCCTCGACCATTTGCCGCTAGATGTCGCAAACTCTTATAAATCGTCTCGATTTGGTCAGGAGATCCTGCTTTTTTAGCCAAGGCTTCCAGAGACAAGGGCTTCCCTTCTTCCTTAAGCACTGCCAAAACCCGCTGTTGCAAATCCAACACCACAGCCGCCGCTTTTTTCCCTGCTTCTACTCCTGGCTGGTGGTAGGCGTTGACGTTGACAAGAAAACCATAAAGCCCTACAGCTCTTTCGTAGAGAGCAATTAAAGCTCCTACAGTCCGGGCATTTACTTGAGATACCGTCACAGTAATCGAATCTCGGTGATTCTCATAAAGAGCTTGCCTAGTTCCTTGTAAGAAACCTGACAGATAATCCCCAGAAGTAATGCCAGGGTCTATTTCTGGAGAAACCCCTTGGCGATCCTCCAAAACCTCAATAAAAGTGGCGAAGAAATTGGGCACCCCGTCTCGCAACTGCTGCACGTAAGCGTGTTGGTCAGTTGAACCTTTGTTACCGTAGACAGCAATACCTTGGTGAACAATATTGCCGTCTAAATCCTTCTCCTTGCCCAAAGATTCCATTACCAACTGTTGTAAATAGCGCGAAAATAACAACAGAGAATCTTTGTAAGGCAACACTACCATATCTTTTGTGCCGCGCCCATTCCCGGCAAAATACCAAGATAAAGCTAATAGTGCAGCGGGATTACCTTTGATATTCGTAGTCCTAGTAGCATCGTCCATCTCCTTGGCTCCTCCTAGCATCCCACGAATGTCGATGCCTTGCAGAGCGGCAGGCAGCAGCCCTACAGCGGATAATTCCGAGGTGCGTCCTCCCACCCAGTCAGCCATTGGGAAAGTTGCCAGCCAACCTTCAGATTTGGCTAATTGGTCTAACTTACTGCCAGTACCAGTAACAGCAACTGCGTGCTTAGAGAAGTCAAGTTTCTGGGCGGCAAAAGCTTTTTGGACTTCAATCATGCCGTTGCGGGGTTCAGGAGTTCCCCCAGATTTAGAGATCGTGATGACTAGGGTACTAGCGAGTCGATCTTTTAACTTATTGAGAGTGCGATCGATCCCAGTGGGGTCACTGTTATCGATAAAATGAATTGCCAATGGCGGGAAATCTGGGGCAAGAGCTTCGGCTGCGAATTGCGGGCCCAGGGCCGAACCACCAATACCAATGGAAATAATATCAGTGAACTTGGGGGCAAAAGGCGGCTTAACATCGCGGCTGTGGACTTTTTGGGCAAAAGCCTCAATTTGCTCTAATGTCTCAACAATTTCTTGTTTAAATTCCGGGGAGGGGGCTAAATCTGGGTTTCGCAGCCAATAGTGACCAACCATGCGATTTTCATCGGGGTTGGCGATCGCGCCCCCCTCCAAAGCAGCCATATCCTTAAAAGCTCGATCGAACTTGGGCTTCATACCCTCAAAAAAAGGGCCATCAAACCCCATGCGGCTGACATCCAGGTAAAATCCCAGCCCCTCGTGATAGTAGAGCCAATCTTGGTAGCGTTGCCAGAGTGCTGCGGCATCCATAGAAATTCTGTTTTTTATCGTTATTGCTATTCGCTAGTCTACCGAAGGCAGTTTAAAAGACTATATCAGGAATTACTGAATGCTAATGCTAATTGCTATGCTCTTAATATCAATCCCGCTGCTCAACTGACGAGTGGGAGGGGAACAAAAACCGGAACCTGAGTATGAACAAAAGGCTGACCAAAATACTAGGGCTATTTTTCTTAGCAGTCATAGTCTTTGGGTTCCTGGGGCGATCGCTTCAAAATCGTAATTTTGCTCAAAATCCTAATTTTGCCAGTATTCCCTTAACACAAATCAATTTTCCGCAACAGACTGTCGCCCAAGTTAATACTTTCAGCAATAAATCCAGTCAAATCTATCTCAACGGCACTTGGCAATTTGCCCCAGCCATAGGTAACACTGACAAACCTCCTTCCGCCGTAAATTGGGGCACCATCTCGGTTCCCGGCAACTGGCAACACGAAAGAAATGAGAACGAACCTGGTTTAATCGATCGCGGCAATGGCAATGCCTGGGAAAATTTCAATGCCAACACCCTATCAAAAGCATGGTATCAGCGCACCATAGACATTCCCAGCGATTGGGGTGGACGTAAAATCGTACTCGACTTAGCAAGAGTTAGTACCGATGCAGTTGTCTTCGCCAATGGCATCAACTGCGGTCAAATTTCCTGGCCCTACGGCACTGTGGATATCACCAAAGCCGTTAAACCGGGGAAAAACACGATCTCAATTCTGGTACTCGCAGTCAGTGACGAAACAGAAAAAGCCGTGATTATGGGCCCAACGGAAATATACAGGGAGAAAACCCAACTGCAATCGCGGGGACTAATTGGGGAAGTGCGAATTTTCAGCGTTCCGCCTGGCCCCTTCATCAGCGACGTATTTGTACAGCCATCTACCAGAAAAAAACAAATCAAGCTGGACATCGAACTGATCGATGTCGCCCAAAGCGGTAAAGTCCAGCTAGTTGCCCAAATCCTCGACCAAAACGGCAAAATCGAGAAAGAATTCACCAGTTCGGCAAATGTCCAAGCCCAGCGAACTCAAACTCTCCAGCCAGTTTGGGATTGGGCCAATCCCCGCCTCTGGGATGTCCGTCAGCCTAACTTATATAACTTGCGGCTGTTCGTCAAGGGTAGCGGCATTCAGGCTGAATTTAATCAACCCTTCGGCTTCCGAGAGTTTTGGATTGAAGGGCGGAAATTTTACTTAAATGGGACTGAGATTCGCCTGCGGCCAATACTTTTAGAGGATGAGTGGCAAGGTTGGAGCCCCGGTATCCCGGAAGCAGCCGACAGGATGATTGATGGTTATTTCTGGGCGGGTTTCAATATTGCTCAAATGTGGCCTTGGAATCACGACGAGAGGGGTCGATGGCACTTCCGGGAACTGTTTGCCGATCGCAGCGATCGCAAAGGTTTTCCCATCATCGCACCAGCCCTAGATGCCACTTCTAAGGGCTATGCTGATATGTGGGACAAACCAACGGGTAAGGCTGTCTGGGAACCTCGAATGGTTAGGGATTTGCGCCGCTACCGCAATCACCCATCGGTTTTAATGTGGGGAAGTAGCCCGAATTTTTTTGGACATAGCGAAGACCAAAACCCGCGCCGGATTGGTAAGAAGAAGTTAGAAGGGACGATTAGTCAGGTGGAAGACGATCGCATGAAGCGATTAATTCCTGTTGGGGACGATTTGGCGGCTACAGTCCAGAAATATGACCCAACTAGACCAGTATTATTGCACCAAGGCGGGGCGGCGGGAAATGTTTATGCTCTAAATTCTTACTTGAATATAATTCCGCTGCAAGAACGGGAGGAATGGATCTCGGAGTGGAGTCAAAATGGCGATATGCCTTATATGGTGGTGGAGTTTGGTACGCCGTTGCATACGACGATGATGCGGGGTCGCAATGGTTTTAGCGGTACTATTAATAGCGAACCTTGGATGACAGAATTTAGTGCAATTTATTTTGGCAATGAGGCTTATAAGTTAGAAACTCCAGCCTATCGCCAGAAAATTCGCGAGTTATTTGTCAAGGATCAAGAGTACAAGGGTTGGTTCGCTAAAGCAGAGTTGAATTTTGCGCCAGCTTTCCAAAAATTGCAGCAATTATTTAGTACAAATACTTGGCGAAGTTGGCGAACTTTTGGGATGACGGGCGGGATGATTCCCTGGAATAATGGTCACGGCTGGGAATTTAATCAAACTGCGAATCAGAAGGTAGATTTACCCAATTTTGAGCCAGGCCGTAGGGGTGTTTATCTGAAGCAGGTATATAAGGGTTTGTGGTATAACTTCCGACCGGAAACTAATACTATCCACCCAGGTGGTCAAGCGATTATGCAAAATAATGGCCCAACTTTGGCTTGGATTGCTGGTTCTAAGTCGGCCTTTGTGGCGAAAGACCATAGTTTTGCTGCGGGTGCAAAGTTAGAAAAGCAAATTGTGTTGATTAATGATATTAGGGCAAAGCAAAATTTTTCTTTTAATTGGCAGGTGTTCGTAGGCGGAAAACAGGTCGGTTCTGGGCAAAACACGGGAAGTATTGAGACTGCCAAAACCCTATTTTTTCCAGTGGAAGTAACGTTACCTGCCAGCGTCCAAAATAAAGTTGATGGGGAAATTCGCTTGAGTGCTAAGATTGGCGATCGCACTCACGAGGATCGGTTTAGTTTCCGAGTTTTCCCCAATTTACCCAAGGCGACGGGTACTGTGGTAGCCTTTGACCCGGCGGGGAAGACTACAAAAATGTTGCAACAGTTTGGCTACACGGTTACGCCTTGGGATGGTTCGCAAACAGCATCGCTTTTGGTTATTGGTAGGGAAGCTTTTGCTAGCGGGCAAAAAATACCGGGTGATTTAGAAGCTTTTGTCCGCAATGGTGGAAGGGCGATCGCTTTTATTCAACAACGAGATTGGTTCCAGAAATTAGGTTTCCGAGTTGCGCCGCCTTTGAGTCGCCGTGTTTTCCCAGTTGATACTACATCAACGGTGATGACGGGTTTAGATGCAGTAGATTTACGAGATTGGAGTGGAGAAAGTACGCTAATTGAAGCCTACCCAGATACGCGAAATTTGCGGGAGAATCCTTATAAAAAATATGGTTGGCGTTGGGGGAATCGAGGCGCAATTAGTAGTGCATCATTGGAAAAACCGCACCGCAGTGGGTGGCGGCCAATTTTGGAATCTGAGTTTGATTTAGCTTACTCGCCGCTAATGGAACTTGACTATGGAAAAGGGCGGCTAATTTTGAATAATTTAGATTTAGAAGACCACTTTTTGTTAGATGCGGGGGCGGCTAAGTTAGGTCAACAAGTTATCAGTTATGCTCAAAATTCTCCTCTATCTCCGAAGGTAGATAAAGTCGTTTTGATTGGCGGCGATGGCGAGGCGGGTTGGCTGGATAAATTGGGGGTAATTTATCAGAGAGGTAATTCATTTTCTCCTGACTCAGGATTGGTAATTGTGGGGGCGGATGCGAATATTAATGATGAGGATTTACGGCGTTATTTGAATCAGGGAGGAAAAGTATTTTTCATCCCTCGAAAATCGTCTGCTGCTGCTTTGGGCGTGCAGTTGCAAGAAATAAAGGATTTTGCAGGTTCGCTGAAGGTTCCTAGTTGGCCGGAGATGCGAGGGGTTAGTGCTTCGGATTTGCGATCGCGTTCTTCTTATGATACTTGGTTGATTAAGTCGGGCGGCGAGGTAGCGGCTGATGGTTTGTTAAGTCGGTTTCAAGTTGGTTCTGGTGTGGCGATTTTCTCTCAGATTGACCCTGATGTTTTGACTGCTGATGTTAAGACTTATTTGCGGTTTACTCGGTGGCGACAGACTAGGGCGAATGCTCAGATTTTAGCTAATTTGGGTGCGAGTTTTAAGGTGGATGGCCATATTTTTAAGTCGGGTGAGAGTAAGGATTTTTATCACTCTGATTATCGGACTGATTTTGAGTTGGGGGATCAGCCTTATCGGTATTATCGGTGGTAGTCGGACGAAGGAATACAGTACAAGAGTTAATGAAGTTAACTCCTAATAAACGTCGCTTTTATCAACTTAGTATACGGGCTATAACCCTTATTCATTATACGTTGTAGCCTTCTTTGTCACCCTCCAAGGGAGTTGTCAATGTAGTCTGATAAGGGTCTGTATTAATATTAATGTCTCTAAGATTTTGTGGGAAAGATTGTTTTATTTGTTCAAGGTGACTAATGGTGTCTTTTAAATAAAGTTCGTTGGACTGATTTAATAAATATCCACTAATTTTCCCTTTTCTTATACCAACTTCTGCTAGTAATAATTCTTGAAAAATTTTAAGAAAATCCAGTTCCTCAACTAAATATCTAACAATATTTTCATGTGAGAATGTATATCTTCCTTTTAGACAATAAAAAATATAATAAATTATATTTTTATCTTCATTAGACGACATTACAATTAAAACTGTATTTATAAAATCTTCTGGTGGTAAATGTTTAAAAATAGGATAATCATAATATTTCTCTTTTTTAGGATCTAAACTACCTGGAGCACATATTATGGATTGAAGATCAGTAATATTATTTTGCATAATATCCAGTATCTTGTTCGCCTCACTAGGCATATTTTTAAGCCTTACTTCTTTTTGAATTTCTTTAATATAATCATCAAACTCTTTAAATTCTGGATAATCTTTTGCTATAAACTCACGGCCCATATAAGGAACTAAGGTATCCTTATACTTTATATCTAGCTTATTCGATGTGTTCAATAGATCAATATATTTTTGGGCTTCCTTAATAATATCTGGCTTGCTTTTGCTATAGATCCCAGCATCAGAAAACACTAAAAATAATCCAGTAATATGTTTAATTATTGCAATATTTTCAATTTTTTTATCTATAAAATATTCTGACTCAACTTGATTAAGTATTTTCTCAAAGTCTTCATCAGTATGTCTAGTATAGTCGTACAATTTTATCCAATTAGGGGTGTTTTCATTATAAAAATATTTGCTGTTTGGTAGTAATTTTTCTAATTCTTCCTGATCTACAATACCTTTATCAAAAAAATTATGCCACCATGATAAGCTAGGAAACAATCCTGAAAAAGCGCTCATTTCACTTGAACAATAGATACTATAAATGTGTTGATATTTTGCAAATATCTCAATAAATTTTTTATTTTCTTCGTTAGGAGTAATTTCTCTTGAATTAGTATATTGCTGATATATTTCTGATGTTAATTCTTTATCTAATTGTAGGCCTATGCCTTGAATCTCTTCTGGTTTCACTCTTCCATAAGAAATTTCAATAGAAAATATTATCAATAGTTCTAAGACTTCTTTTAGGAACTCCGGTTTATTCTGAGCTTTTTGTGATAATTTTTCAAAAATCCTCTCAAAATCTAGACATATTCGGTTCAAAATTCTTAAATTCGTACACTTTGCTTGTCCATACAATTCTTGAATAATATCTAGATTTATCATTAAAAAATCTTTGCTTCTTTGATGATCTAATTTATTAATAAAGCTATTTAACGAGCCTTGAACATCAGGCTTAATTTCAAAAGTTTTACCAATTAATTTTTCTTTGACTTTCCTATATTTTTCTTGATCGATTATTCTATCTTCATCAGCAATAATAACAACTTTTAGATATTCAGATTCAACAAAACTATTGATATAGCCTAAAATACTTTCAATTTCTAAACCACACCGTTCTAAATCATCAAAAATTAAAACACCATATTGTGAATCTTTTTTAACAAGAGATGAATTCAGGAAATCTTTTATACTTGTTTCTGAAAGAGTTGATTGTACGCTTACTTCAGGTTTTTCATCGTGATTCATGTCAATATTTAACACCCATCTGTTTAACAAACCCTTAAAAATTTTTCCTGCTATTTTTGCTCCTTTTGACGAGAGGATAGGATGTATCTGTTCAAACAAAATATCTTCTATTTGAGAAAAACTATTGACTCCATAAAGGCTAACGTATAAAGGAGTTTTGCTTCCTTCTTTAAACTTTTGAATATACTGATTTATAAACCATGATTTACCACAACCCCATTGCCCTTTAAGTAGAACTGCAAATTGAGGAGAATAAGCTAAATTACAATAAGCATCATCTAAGTATTCTTCAATATGCTTATTGACTTTAGAAATATGCTGATTGTTTGCGCTAATTACTTGGTCTGGCATAACTTTTTTTGCTCGTCAAATAAATAAATTCTGCAAGCTGAGTGCGATCGCGCACCTTCAATACTTAACATTATCCCACTTTTATTGCATAACTACCAATACTCTAGACACTTTTTAATGGGTAATGGTAGAATGCGGGTTTTGGACTCTAAGCTCGTCGCGTAGGCGTAGCCAGCCGAAGGCATCGCCAATGGTAGAATGACAGTTTCAGCCATTTCTATAAAAACTGTCAGGACTATCGATCGCCAATAATCTTATTAAATAGTTTCTAATAGGAATATCAAGCATGAATTTTACAGAAAAAAAGACCCTCTGGGCGATCGCAAATCCATTTTTTCTATTACTTCTTGTTTCGCTGTCGCTATTAGGATGTCAGCAATCGCCGAAAGTTAAGCGACAATTAGAACGCAGTCAACAAGGAATGGTAGTTTCAGCCGATCGCATGGCGACTGAAGCAGGAGTCGCTATGCTAAAAAAAGGCGGTAATGCAGTCGATGCAGCGGTAGCGACGGCTTTAGCAATTTCAGTAGTTGAGCCATTTTCAGCGGGTATTGGCGGCGGTGGGTTTTTGCTGTTACGACGGGTAGAAACTGGAGAAGTACAAGCTTTAGATTTCCGCGAAAGAGCTCCTAAATTAGCCGATCGCGATATGTATCTTGATAGTAAAGGTCAGCCCATTAAAAGGGCAAGTCTAGACGGATATCTGGCGGCGGGAGTACCGGGTACGGTGGCGGGATTATACAATGTGCAAAAACTTTACGGGAAATTACCTTGGAATGATGTGGTAGCTCCGGCTGTAAGTCTAGCAGACAAAGGGTTTGTGGTGACAGAACGTTTTGCCAAGTTCTTTGAGTATCGTCAAAATGCGATTAAAAATAATCCAGCCGCACGCAAAATTTTTACTAAAAACGGCACTTTATATAAAAAAAGTGAGTTGCTTGTACAGCCAGATTTAGCTAAGACTTTACGTGCGATCGCCATCGCTCCCCAAAGTTTTTATACTGGAAAAATTGCACAGGCGATCGCCACTGATATGAAGAAAAATAGGGGTTTAATTACTCTCGAAGACCTGAAAAACTATACTCCAATTTGGCGTAAACCTGTCTGTGGAAACTTTCGACAATATCGAATTTGCGGAATGCCACCGCCTTCTGCGGGTGGAATTCAACTGCTACAAATTTTGAATATAATTAGTGATACCAATTTGTCAGATTGGGGGCGAGAAAATCCCGATACTTTGCATCTATTGGCAGAAGCGATGCGAATTAGTTATGCTGACAGAGCCAAATATTTGGGCGATCCAGCCTTTGTGAGAGCACCTGTAAAATCCTTGATAAGTCCTGTTTATGCTGCTAAACGTCGCCAAGAAATTGACATGAAACGCGCTAGGCTCTCTAGTGAGGTAAAACCGATAATAGATCCGAAAAGCGGGAGAGTATCTGCTAAGGAATCTCCAGAAACGACGCATTTAACCGTAGTCGATCGCGATCGTAATGTCGTGAGTTTAACATTTACAGTGAATGGGGCTTTTGGTGCGGGTACTGTGGTACCAGGTACGGGAATTTTACTCAATAATGAGATGGATGACTTTGCTGTTGCGCCAGGGGCACCGAATTTGTTTGGTTTGGTAGGGGGAGAAGCGAATGCGATCGCGCCTGAAAAAACTCCTCTATCCAGTATGACACCTACAATTGTTACTGAAAATGGTCAATTGCGTCTCGCTACTGGTGCTCCCGGAGGTAGCACTATTATTACCACCGTATTACAGATAATTCTAAATGTTTTAGTTTACGATATGGATGCCAGTGCAGCCGTATCTGCACCGCGTATTCATCATCAATGGTTGCCAGATCGGTTAATGGTAGAAAGTAAAAGTTTTTCTGAAGAAATCTTGCAGAAGTTACAGGGAAGAGGACATCAGATAGAAGAAAGATCGCCTTGGGGAAATGCGAATTTAATCATCGTCACTCCTGACGGGGGGTTAGAAGGAGCCGCTGATTCCAGAGGTGAAGGAGTGGCAAAAGGGAGTGGGATGTTATAATAAATTTTAGCACCTGAGTAATAGAGAAATAGCTTCTAACCCTCTACATTCTTAAGCCTACTCTACAAGTCAAAATGACGTTTAAAGCGAGTATCTAATTTGTCAGATTTTTTTTGATTGCAGGTAAAGCATAGTGTATGCAAATTACTGATATCGTTAGTACCGCCGCGAGCTAGGGGAATGATATGATCGATGGTAAGTTGGGCTTCTAGGAAGGTTTTCCCGCAGCTTTGACAGAGGTTGGGTGCGTAAGTCCTGTAAAACTAAATTACTTGCCACTGCGTTCAAAAACACATTAGTAAAAAAAATCTGCTAAATCTGATACATTCTTAAAATTTAATTAAATCCAGTTAACAGTTAACAATTAACAATTAACAATTAACAATTAACAATTAACAATTAAACAGATAAATCCTGACGCGGTTTAAACGTCTCAATCTGCCGCAATTTTTCGTATAATACCCGTTCTTGCTGACTAATTTCTTTAGGAACAGCAATTATAATTTCCACTAATTGATCGCCGCGATCGCCCTTTCCAGTCGGATAACCCTTAGCAGCTAAACGCAGTCGCTGACCCGAAACAACTCCCGGTGGTAACTTCATTTTCACCCAGCCATCAAGCGTCGGCACTTCAATTTCCCCCCCTAACACCGCCTCAGCAGGAGTCAAAGGTAATTGACAGCAAACATCCGATCTTTCTAACTTAAAAAATGGATGAGGGGCTACCGTAATTTTTAAGTATAAATCGCCGCCACCAATGCCTAAATTTCGCAATCTAACTCGTTGTCCACTTACCATTCCCCCAGGCATATCTACCTCAAGAGATCGCCCATCTTCCAGGCGAATTCGCTCGCTACCGCCTGTATAAGCCTTCTCCAAAGGCAACGTCAACCGCGCTTCAATATCCTTCCTAGCTTCGCGAGAACCAGGAGTATAAGTTACTTTTGCAGTGCTAGAAACCCAAGGATCGGATGAAGTTACTCGTGGCGCATTCGATGCCGCTGTCCTCACTTCCCGACGGCGGCCTAACAATTGATCGACAAATTTATTGAAGTCAGAATAATCGCCAAAATCTGCTTTTTCCTCTCCAGAGTCCCCATTTTTTTTGCCATCACCCCAACCTTTAAAATTGGGAACTCGCAAGCCTTGCTTTCCCTGAAATCCTTTTTGCTTCCAGAAGCGAGTAAACTGGTCATACTGCGCTCGCTTGTCTACATCAGAGAGAATATCATAAGCCTCATTAATATCCTTAAATTTATCCTCTGCTGTTTTGTCACCAGGATTTACATCCGGGTGTAACTGTCGCGCCAGTCGTCGATAAGCTTTCTTAATCTCATCAACTGAAGCATCTCTAGATAATCCTAAAATCTGATAGTAGTTCCGAAAATTTTGCATAGGAAGGAAGAAGGAAGAGGGAAGAGGGAAGAAGGAAGAAGGAAGAAGGAAGAAGAAGAAGAAGGAAGAAGGAAGAAGAGA